>NZ_JACIZD010000007.1 GCF_014359565.1 Immundisolibacter sp.
GCCGCTACGCCAATCCCAACGAAGCCATCGCCGACGTCACCCACTACATCGTCGGCTTCTACAACACCCACCGGCTGCACTCCACCCTCGGCTACCGTTCCCCGGCCGACTACGAGAAAGCCACCGCCTGAAATCCCCTATCCCGGTGTCCACTGAAACTTGACCATGACAGCCAATCATTCGGCCCGGGGGCGGGCCTCCCACAAATAGCGAATCTTCCAGCCAATCATTCGGCCCGAGGCGGGCCTCCCACAGTCTCGGCCTTGGCCATTCGGCCCGAGGGCGGGCCTCCCACAGGTGCAGCCTTGGCGATTCGGCCCGGGGGCGGGCCTCCCACGGAAAAGGCACGATCGACGGGCTACGCGCCCAGCAGCCTTTTCGCCAGCATCGACTGCATGTCACGGCGATCGTCGGCAATCAGATAGATGATGACCTGGCCGTTCGTGATTCGGTAGATCACACGGTATGGCCCGAAGAAGGTCTGGCGGTACTCCTTGATGCCAAGGCCAACCAGTTCCTTCGGGTAGCTGCCGCGCTGCGGAAGCTTCGACAGACTCTCCACGACATCCATCAACTCATCCAGCACGCGGTTGGCGTTGGCTGCACAGTCGTACTCGCAGATGTGGTCGTGAATGGACTGCAAGTCCTGCTGCGCACCGTCGGTCAGCAGGACCTCGAATCTGGCTGATGAGTCGGCCATCAGGCAGTGCTTCGCCTGGCGCGCAGACCGGCAACGACCTCGGCCACGGATTTGACCTTGCCGGCCGCCACATCCTGATTGCCCAGCGCCAGGATTTTCAGCAGGGCCAGGGTTTCCTGAGTCTCCTCGAACGAGACCACGTCCTGCAGTACAGCCTTGGCCTCGCCGTTCTGGGTGATGACCAGCGGCTCACGCCGTTCGGCGAGGCGCTTCAGGACCTCGGCAGCGTTGGCCTTGAGGTAGCTGATCGGCTTGACTTGAGACGAGTAGCGCATGGTGGTGCTCCGGATTTCGAAAGGACCACATATAGTCCTTTAAAGGTCCTTCCGCAAGATGCCGATCGCAGGCAGTGGTGCAGTCAGGGACCAAGAAAGCCAATTCGGCCCGGGGGCGGGCCTCCCACAAATAGCGAATCTTCCAGCCAATCATTCGGCCCGAGGGCGGGCCTCCCACAGTCTCGGCCTTGGCCATTCGGCCCGGGGGCGGGCCTCCCACAAAAAAACAAAACAATGGCGGGCCTCCGGCACCGGATCGAGTTTGTCGCAAAACTGCAACGTTGCTGTAACGCCTCGTCGCCAGACTTCCCGCAACCCGAGGGCGTGCATGGCGCCGGCGGTGTCGTGTTTCCGACCTTTTCCTGTGGACGGCCCCTTGGCGAGCAAATCGATACGACGTGTTCTTGGCGCGTCGCTGCTGGGTGTTTGTGCGCTGGCCCGGGCCGCCGAGGCGCCGGCGCGCTTCGACGTCTGGGAGTACCGGGTGAACGGGAATTCGCTGCTGCCACAGACCACCATCGAAAAGGTGGTGTACCCGTTCCTGGGTCCGGACCGCAGTTTCGAGGACGTGGACGCCGTGCGCGGCGCGCTGGAACAGGCCTACGCCGAGGCCGGCTACCGCACCGTGGCGGTCAATCTGCCGCAGCAGGAAGTGCGCGGCGGCGTGGTGCAGATCGAGGTGGTGGAACGGCCGGTCGGCCGCTTGCGCGTCAGCGGCGCGCGCTATTTTTCGCCGGAACGCATGAAGGCCGCCGTGCCGGCGCTGGCCGAAGGCACGGTGCCGCATTTCCCGACCGTGCAGCAGCAGCTGGACCGTCTGCGCGGCAATCCGGACCGCGAGTTCTTCCAGGTGCTGCGCGAGGGCCGGCGCGAGGACGAGGTGGAGGTTGAGCTCAAGGTCAAGGACCAATCGCCGCTGCACGGCACCTTGTCGCTGAACGACCGCTACTCGGCCAACACCGAGCGCCTGCGCAGCACCGTCAGCCTGCGCTACGACAACCTGTGGCAGCGCGAGCACGGGGTCGGCCTGACCTGGATCACCGCGCCGCAGAACCCGAAAGATGCCACCGTGTTCGCGGCCACCTACAGGCTGCCCTTCGGCGGGGACCGGCGCGTGCTGGCGCTGTACGGGGTGCATTCGGAAAGCGACGTGGCGGCGCTGGGTGGCGTCGGCGTGATCGGCAACGGCGACATTTTCGGCGCCCGCTGGGTGCTGCCGCTGGGCGGGGACGCCAGTTTCTGGCACACGCTGACGCTGGGCGTGGATTACAAGAAGTTCGACGAGACGCTGAATCTGCTGGGCGCCGATGCGCTCAAGACGCCGATCAGCTACACGCCGCTGTCGGCCGAGTACAGCGCCACCCGCCGCGACGAGCCTGGTTTCTGGCAGGGCAACCTGGGGCTGCATTTCGCGCCGCGCGGCCTGCTGGGCAACGACGAGGCCGAATTTGCCGAAAAGCGCTACAACGCCAAGCCGAATTTCGTTTACCTGAACGCCGGCATCGAGCGGCAGCGGCGCCTGCCGGGCGGCTTTGGCCTGAACCTGAGTGTCGACGGCCAGCTCGTCGACGCGCCGCTGATCAGCAACGAACAGTACGCCGCCGGCGGTGCCGACACGGTGCGCGGTTACGTGGAGGCCGAGGAACTGGGCGACCGCGGCGTGCGCGGCGGCATCGTGCTGTCCAGACCGGTCGGGGGGGTGCCGGGGGTGGATGAGCTGATCGCCCTGAGTTTCGTCGAGGGCGCCCGCCTGTGGCTGGTGGACGCGCTGCCCGGACAGGACGCCCGTCTGCAACTGGCCAGCGTCGGCGCCGGACTGCGCCTGACAGTGCGCAAGCAGCTGAGCACGGCGGTGGATTTCGCCCTGCCGCTGACCGATGCCTCCACCACGCAGGCCGGCGACTGGCGCTGGCTGTTTGCCGTTGACTACGCGTTCTGAGGTGGGCCATGACTGAGCGCATATCGAAGTCGCGGATTCGGCCCGAGGGCGGGCCTCCCACAAAGAAAACTTCCTGTGGGAGCAGTGCCCCCTGTGGGAGCGGCGCCCTCGCCGCGAATCGTCGTGGCGACCCATTCGGCCCGGGGGCGGGCCTCCCTCAGAGTAGCGAATCTTCCAGCCAATCATTCGGCCCGGGGGCGGGCCTCCCACAGGGTGGCGATTCGGCCCGGGGGCGGGCCTCCCACATCTGCTGTGGGAGCGGCGCCCTCGCCGCGAATCTTCAGGCAACCATTCGGCCCGAGGGCGGGCCTCCCACAGGGCCGAAGCTTCGGACGACCCCATCCCAGAGTGAATATCCGGCTCCACGGCGGCTGCTGGCCACCGCACTGGCGATTGTCGGCACCCTGCAGCACAGCCTGCTGTGGGCGGCGCCAGCGCTGCCGGCCGGCACGCTGCCGGTGCCGGCCGCCGCCTGGGTGGCCAGCGGCGCGGCCAGCCGCGCGGTCAGCGGCGCCAACCTGACCATCACCCAGCAGTCGCAGCGGGCGGTGCTGGACTGGCAGTCGTTCAATGTCTCGGCCGATGCCAAGGTGCGCTTCGATCAGCCCAATGCCACCGCGGCGGCGCTCAATCGCATCCACGACGCCAACCCGTCGGTCATCCAGGGCCAGCTGACCGCCAACGGCGAGGTGTACCTGATCAACGCCAACGGCATCCTGTTCGACCAGGGCGCGCGGGTGAACGTTGGCGGGCTGGTGGCGTCGGCGCTGGGTATTTCCCAGGACGCTTTCAATGCCGGCCTGCTCAGTGTGCCGGTCGGTCAGGCGGCGTTTTCCTTCGGCGGTGACGCTGAGGCCTTCGCCAGCAGCGAGGTGGCGGTCGAGCCTGGTGCGCAGATCAGCGCCGCCAACGGTGGCCGGGTGATGCTGCTGGCGCCGCGGGTGCGCAACGCCGGCAGCATCAGCACGCCACAGGGGCAGGCGGTACTGGCCGGCGGCGACAAGGTGTATCTGGCGCTGCCGCAGTCCTCGCAACTGCGCGGTTTCCTGGTGGAGGTGGACCCGCACGCCTCTGCTGGCGGCGGCAGCGTGGTCAACGCTCTGGGCGCGCGCGTGCACGCCGAGCGCGGCAATGTGACGTTGGTCGGTTCCACGGTGCGTCAGGACGGCGAGGCCAGCGCGACCAGCGCTGTGGGACTGAACGGCTCGGTGCGCCTGTTGGCGCGCGACGGTGCAACGGCCAGCGGCGACACGCTGGTGGCCAACAATGGCGGTGCGCTCACGCTGGGCAGTGGCAGCGTCACCGCCGTCACCCCTGTCGACGACTCGGCCACTGCGCGCGACGATGCACCGTTCGCTGCGTCCAGCATCGAACTGACCGGCCGCAGCGTGCATCTGCAAGGCGGCGCGCAGGTGCTGGCGCCGGGCGGCAACGTGAGCATCAGCGCCCAGCGCGGCGCGCAGTTCGTGGCCGATGGCGCGGTGCGCGAGGACGTGCGCATCCAGATCGACCCCGGTGCGCGGGTGGACGTGTCCGGCCTGCGCGAGGTGCCGGTGCCGGTGGAGCGCAACGTGGTCGGCGTCGAGCTGCGCGGCGACGAACTGAAGGACTCGCCCCTGCAGCGCGACGGCATGCTGCGCAACAAGACCGTGTTCGTCGATGCGCGCGAGGGCACGCCGCTGGCCGACGTGTCCGGCGCAGTGGGCGGCATCGAACGCGGCATAGCCGAGCGCAGCACCTCCGGCGGTGACATCACGCTGCGTTCCGAGGGCGACGTGATCGTGCGCAGCGGCGCGGTGCTGGACGTGTCCGGCGGCTCGGTGACCTGGCAGGGCGGCTTCATCAGCACCACGCTGCTGGTGGGCGAGGATGGCCGCCTCTACGACATCAGCGTTGCCAGCCCGGATCGGCGCTACCTGGCGATCGCCGGCCGCTACGCGGTGACCGACCCCAAATGGGGCGTGATACGCGAGTTCAACACGCTGTCCGGTCGCTACGAGGCGGCCTATGCGCAGGGCCGGCCGGCCGGGTCGATCAGCGTGCTGGCGCATCGCGCGGTGCTGGACGGCGAGCTGCGCGGCCAGGTGATGCTGGGGCCGCACCAGCGGGCCATGGCCGAGCGGCCGGCCGCAGGCCGGCTGATTCTGGGCAATGCCGCCGCCGGCGGCGCGAGCCCCGATTTCATGTTGCCGGACCTGGCGCTGCTGGCCGCGCCACCGGCGCTGGATGACGGCTTCACCTTCGGTTTGCCTGAGGCCCTGATGCCGCTGCCAGCCGGCGCCGCGCAGCGGCTGGTACTGGATCCGCAGCGTCTGGCGGCGGGCGGTTTCGGCACGCTCGAAGCCTACGTGAACGGCAGCATCGAGGTGGCCGCGCCGGTGTCGCTGGCGCCCGGCGGGTCACTGCGCCTGACCGGCCGCAGCCTGCAGGTGGCGGCCGACATCAGCGTGCCGGCCGGCACGATCAGCTTGCGGACGCGGCGCACTGCCGCTTCCACCGACTTGACCGCCGCCGATCACGCGCTGGAGGTGGCAGGCAACGTGCGCCTGTCGGCGGCCGGGCTATGGAGCAACGATCGACTGGGCGCGCCGGCCGACCTGCTGGCCGCCGACGCCGGCTCCGTCACGCTCGATTCGGTCGCCGATCTGCGCCTGCACGCCGGCAGTGTGGTGGACGTGAGCGGCGGCGGCGAACTGAACCGCGACGGCGCGCTGCGCGGCGGCCGTGGCGGCAACATCACGCTGTCGGTGGGCCGCTTCGACCTGAGTGATAACGATCCGCAGACCAGCAGCATGCTCCTGGACGGCGAGTTGCTGGGTTACGGACTGGCCGGTGGCGGGCGGCTGCAGGTGTCGGCCTCCAGGGTGCAGATCGGCGGCGCGGCGCCGGGCGAACGGCGCGTGTTGCACCTGCTGCCGGAATTTTTCCAGCGCGGTGGCTTCGGCGCCTACCAGGTAAACGGTCAGGACGGCCTGGATGTGGCCGACGGTACGCGCATCGCGCCGCGTACACAGACCTTGCGCCCGTTTGGCGAACTGGCCCTCTTGCCCAGCGGGCAGTCCCTGGCGGGCCTGACCAGGCCGCTGCTGGAAGACCTGCCGCAGCGCCCGGCGGCGAGCCTGACCCTTTCGGCCGGCAGCCTCGCGTTTGGCGACCTGCGTCTGGGCGCCGGCAGCGTGATCGACGCCGACCCCGGCGCGGCGGTTGCTCTGAGCGCCGGCCGGCAGTTGACGGTGCTGGGGCAGATCAACGCGCCGGCCGGCAGCATCGCACTGTCCACCCAGCCCGGTGGCGGTCCGGACGACGCCTATGTGTTCGGCCAATCCATCTGGCTCGGCGCCGCCGCGGCGCTGCGCGCCACCGGCTACGCCGAGCTGCTGCCGGATGCCCAGGGCCTGCGCCGTGGCCGGGTCCTGCCGGGCGGCAGCGTCAGCCTGGACGCCGGCAAGGGATATGTGATCGCCGAGGCCGGTTCGCTGATCGACGTGTCCGGCACCAGCGCCGTGCTGGACATCCAGCTTGCCGATCGCACGCGTGACGTCAAGGTGCCCGGCTCGACGGCGGCCGATGACGCGGCCGTGGTGCCGACGGTCATCGCCAGCGGCGGCGGCCGGATCACCATCACCGCCCGCGAGGGCGGCATCCTGGCCGGCCAGCTGCGCGGCGCCGCTGCGCCCGGCGCGGCGGGCGGCAGCCTGACGGTGGTACTGGAGCGTCCGCCGGTCAGCAACCCCGGCTTCCCCACCGGCCCGGTGCGCCTGGAACTGGGCAGCGCCGTGCCGGAACTGCCGGCCGGGCTCGCTCCTGGCGAGGATGTTCCGGACAACGGCGTGCTGCACCTGGGCGCGGCGCAGGTGGTGGCCGGCGGCTTTGCCGACCTCGCGCTGGCCAGCCGCGACCGCATCGACTTCACCACCGATCTGGACCTGCGCCTGTCCGGTCGGCTGACGCTGTCGGCGCCGGAGTTGGGTGCCGCCGCCGGCACGCAGGTTTTGCTGGCCGGCCAGTCCATCCAGGTGGCGAATCCTGGCAGCCTGCAGGCGCCGCGGGCAGCCGCGTCCGGCGATGCCGGCCTCGAACTGCGCGCCGACCTGATCGACCTGGCCGGCGAGGTCGCCCTGCAGGGCATCGACACGCTGCGTCTGGACAGTGCCGGCGACCTGCGCCTGCGCGGTGTGCTGGCCGGCTCCAGCAGCCGGGAGCTGAACGGCCGCCTGCACGGTGCGGGCGAGGTGTCGGTGCGGGCGGCGCAGGTTTATCCGACCACGCTCAGCCGCTTCCGCATCGAGGCCGACCGGCAGATTTCGATCGCAGCAGCGCCGGGATCGGCCACGCTGCCGCTGTCCGCGGCCGGCGAACTGACGCTGGCGGCGCCGCGCATCGATCAGGCGGGCACGCTGCGGGCGCCATTCGGCACGCTGTCCCTGGTCGGTGATGACATTCACCTGCGCGATGGCAGCCTCAGCAGCGTGTCCGGCGCCGGCTTGCTGGTGCCGTTCGGGCGCACCGAGCTGAGCGGCCGCGACTGGGCCTATGCCCTGGCCGGCGATGCCAATCTGCTGCTGTTCGACACGCTACCGGACAAGGCCATCAGCCTTGACGGCAGCACCGTCGACATCGCCGCCGGCGCCCGGCTCGACGTGCGTGGCGGCGGCGACCTGCTGGCGCACGAGTTCCTGCCCGGGCCGGGTGGCTCGCGCGACGTCCTGGCGCCTGCCAACGTGGCTGGCGGCTTTGCCGTGCTGCCGGGTCTTGGTGCCGGCACGGCGCCGTTCGATCACCAGATCGCCGGCGAGGGCCAGTTCGCGCCGGGCGAGCTGGTGTGGCTGGGCGGCGTACCGGGTCTTGAGGCCGGTTTCTACAGCAAGCTGCCGGCCCGTTACGCGCTGCTGCCGGGGGCGTTCCTGGTCACGCCGACCACCGCCGTGGCGGATGTGTCGGACACGTTCCAGCTTGGCCTGCCATTGGGCGACTATCTGGTGGCCGGGCGCGAGGCCCGCGCGCTCGCCAGCGGCCCGCTGGCGGCTCCGCGCAGCGGCATCTATAACGTGCAGTCGGGGGCCGTGCTGGCCCGCCGCGCCGAATATGCGCCGTTGCGTGCCAGTGAGTTCTTTGCCCAGAGCGGGGGCGGGCAGGTGGCCGATGCCGGTCGCGTGTCCATCGCCGCCCGTGAGGACTTGATCCTGGCCGGCAATCTGCTCACGGCCGCCGCGGCCGGTGGTCGCGGGGGCGCGCTGGACATCGCCGCGCCGCGCCTGGCCGTGCTCGGCGGCGGCGCGCTGGCACCGGGCGCCGATTACGTGACGCTGGATGCCGGGCACCTCTCGTCGCTGGGTGTGTCCAGCCTGCTGCTGGGCGGCACGCGCCGACAGGGCGGCGCCGTCGATGCGCTGACCGTGGTGGCGCAGGACGTGGTGGTCGATACCGGCGGGGCGGTGTTGAGTGCGCCGGATATGATCGTCGCCGCCCGGCAGCAGGTGACCGTGCGCAGCGGCAGCCAGCTGCAGGCCGGGGCCGGCACAGCGCCGGCACGTGCGCTCGAAATCGGCGCCGACGGCGATGGCGACGGTGCCCTGCTGCGCCTGGCCGCTCAGCCGACGGCGCGCACTGTACGTGTCAACGTGGACCGTGATCGAGGCGACCTGGTCATCGAAGCCGGCGCGTTGCTGGCGGCGAACGGCTCGATAGAACTGGACGCCACGCGTAACACCACGCTCGGCGGTGACCTGCGGCTGGCGGCCGGTGGCGAGCTGGCGGTCGCCGCCGGTAGCCTGAGTCTGGGCGCCGCGCCCGTCGGCACGCCGGGGCTGCTGCTGGATGCAGCCCGCCTGGCCGGCTTGGCCGGTGCCGGCGCGCTCGCCCTGCGCAGTTACAGCACGCTCGATGTCTACGGCGCGGTGAACCTGGGCGGCTCCGGGCTGGCAAGCCTGACGCTGGAAACCGGCAGCCTGCGTGGTTTTCTGGGTGCTGGCGAACTGGCGCAACTGCAGGCGCGCCGCCTCACGCTGGGCAACCCCAGCGCCGGCAGCGGTGATGTAGCGGTCGCGTCGAACGGCACGCTGCGCCTGCTGGCCGACCAGCTGATCCTGGCCGACGGTGGCCGGGCCGGCGATGGCACGGTGGTCGGCACGCAGGTGTCCGGCGTGCAGCGTCTGGAACTGGTCGCCAACGAGCGTCTCGAGTTCACCGGCCGCGGCCGGCTCGACGTGGCCGGCGATCTGGCCATTACTGCGGGCGTGATGACCGCGGCCGGTGCCGCCGACCACGGCGTGACGGCCACCGGCGCGTTGACCACGGCTGCGCTGACGGCGCCGACCGACGCGCCGACCGGTGGCGTCGGTGCGCGGCTCGGCCTCACCGGCGCCAGCGTGCAGCACGGCGGGCGGCTGCGGCTGCCGTCGGGACAGGTCACGCTGGCGGCCACCGCCGGCGATGTGAGCTTGCAGGCCGGCAGCGTGCTGGATGCGGCCTCGGTGTGGCAGGCCTTCGGTTCCAGCGGGCGGGCCAGCCCGGCCGGCAGCGTCGTGCTGCGCGCCGATGCCGGCGACGTGACGGTGCTGGCCGGCGCGCAGGTCGACCTGCGCGGCCGCGACGGCGCCGATGCCGGTCGACTGGAGTTGTCCGCTCCGACCGGCACGGTGACGCTGACTGGCGAGCTGCTCGCCAGCGCCGCGGCGGACGGCGCCGGTCGACGCGGGCAGGGCGGCGAGGTGAGCCTGGACGTCGCCAGCTTGAGCGATTTTTCGGCACTGAATCAGGTGCTGGAAAACGGCGGCTTCAGCGCTGAGCGGCAGCTGCGGGTGCGCACCGGCGACGTGCTGGTCGGCGCCGGCGATACCGTCACCACGCAGCGCTTCGGCCTGGCCGTGGACGGCGGCGGCCTGACCGTGGCCGGCCATCTCGATGCGCGCGGTGGCAAGGGCGGCCGGGTGGTGCTGTACGCACATGACAGCCTGGTGCTGGCCGACAGCGCGGTCATCGACGCCTTCGCCACCGACGCGGCGGGCGCGGGCAGCGCCGGTCGCGGCGGGCAGGTGGAACTGGGCAGCGACAGCCGGCTCGATCTGGCGGCAGGTTCGGTGATCGACGTGTCGGCTGGTGCCGGGGCGCATGCCGCGCAGGGTGGCCAGGTGCTGCTGCGCGCGCCGCGGGTCGGGACGACCGACGTGGCAATCGGCAGCCTCGGCAGCGCCATTTTCGGCGCCCGCGAGGTGGTGGTGGAAGCGGTGCGCCGCTACGAGGGCATCGGCATGCTGAACACCACCGGTGGTGCCGGCGCGCTGAGTCTGGCCACCCTGTCCGCTGACAACGCCGCCTTCATGGCCGGCGCGGCGAGCATCGCCAGCCGCCTGGGCCAGAGCGGCAATCCGCTGTTCCACCTGCGCCCGGGCGTGGAGGTGCGCAGCAACGGCAACCTGACCCTGGCCAGCGACTGGCAGCTGCAGCCGCTGCGTGCCGGCGGCGAGCCGGGTGTGCTGACCTTGCGTGCGGCCGGTAACGTGCTGCTGAACGGTTCGCTGTCCGACGGCTTCAGCACGGCGACGACGGCCGGCGTGCTGCAGGCCGGCGAGTCGTGGTCGTACCGGCTGGTCGCCGGGGCGGACCTGGGCGCTGCCGACCCGCTGGCAGTTCGGCCGTCCGGCGACGACATCGGCGACATTAGCCTTGCCGCCAACAAGATGGTGCGCACCGGCACCGGTGCTATCGCGCTGGCCGCCGCCCGCAATCTGAAGCTGAACGCCGACAGCTCGGTGATCTACACCGCCGGTCAGGTGGGTCCGGTGGTTGACGACTTCACGGCACCGACCATCGGCGGCGTGCTGGCGCAGTTCCCGACCGCCGGCGGCGACCTGCGTATCGCCGTCGGGCGCGATATCGACGCGGCACCTGCCCGCCAGTTGCCGACCGCCTGGCTGTTCCGGCAGGGCCGCGTGAATGCCGACGGCAGCGCGATAGCGGCGGCCAACCGCACCGCCTGGTGGCTGCGCTATGGCGACTTCAAGCAGGGTGTCGGCGCGCTCGGCGGCGGCGACGTGGACATCCGCGCCGGCGGCGATGTGCGCAACCTGGGCGTGTCGCTGCCGACCAACGCGCGTCTGCCGTCGGCGGCCGGCAGCGCGCAGGATGCCGCTCAGCTGGTGTTGCAGGGCGGCGGCGATCTGGACCTGCGCGCCGGTGGCGACATCGGCAGCGCGTTGCTGTTCCTGGGCGCCGGTTCCGGCCGGGTGCGCGCCGGGGGCGACATTGCCTCCGCGCGTACGTCGGGCGGGCAGGCGATCAACGCGTTGGCCTTGCTCGGTGACGCGCGTCTGGCGCTGACCGCCGGCGGTGAGGTGGCGCTGGACGCGGTGGCCAATCCCACCGTGCTGACCCAGGTCAGTGCCAATACCAGCGGTGTGTCCAGCACCAGGAGGAACTATTTCTTCACCTACGGCGAGCAGGCCGGTGTGGATGCCCAGGCGCTGACCGGCGATGTGCGCTTCACGCAAAACCTCCTGGCCGTCTTGCAGGGCTATCCCCAGCACGGCATCGCGTCCAGTGACCAGCGGGCGCTGGGCATGTTGCCGCCGAACCTGGCCGTGGCGGCGTTCGGCGGCTCGATCGACCTGCTCGGCAATGCCGTCCTGTATCCGGCCCCGGCCGGCTCGCTGATTCTGCAGGCAGCAGCGGACCTGAGCCTGCTGGGCACGCTCGCCATGTCGGACCTGTTGCCGGCGAGCCTGCCGTCGGTAGCGTTGCCGGTGAATGTGTCCGATCCGGTCAATCGCCTGTCGGCGGCCTCGTCGGGCGTGCTGGCCCACGGCAATCCGCCCCTGCATGCCGGCGACGCGGAGCCGGTGCGTCTGGCGGCCGGCGGCGCGTTGCGCGGCCAGCCTGGCACCGTGAGTCTGGTGCTGCCCAAGGCGGCGCTGCTGGAGGCGGGGGAAGACATTGCCAACCTGTGGCTTTTCGGCCAGCACCTGGTGGCCACCGACGTGACGCGCGTGGTGGCCGGCGGCCAGATTCGCTACGACACGCCGCGCAGTGCACAGGGTGCCCTGGGCAGCGGCAGCAACTACCTGGAGCTGGGCGGCCTCGGTCGGCTGGAGGTGCTGGCCGGCGGCGACGTGGATCTTGGCTCCGGCGGCGGCATCGTCACGCGCGGCAATCTGAACAATCCGTTCCTGCCCGATGAGGGCGCCGCGGCGCTGGTGATGGCAGGTCTTGGCCAGTCGCCGGCGTACGGCGAGTTCGCCGCCCTGTACCTGGACCCGGCCAGTGCGCTGGCGGCGCCATACCAAGACGCGCTGCTCGTGTATCTGCGGGCTCTGGGCATCGAGCCGGCCGATGCGCAGGACGCTTTCGCCCGCTTCGCCGCACTGCCGGTCGAGCGCCAGGCACCCTTGCTGCACGACGTGCTGTTTGGCGAATTGCGCGCCGCCGGGCGTCAGGCGGTGGCCGAAGGCGGTGACGACCCGGCGCGCTACCGGCGCGGTTTCGACGCCATCGCGGCGCTGTTTCCGGGTGCCGGCGGCGAGCAGTCGCCGTACCGCGGCGACATCAACCTGTTCTTCAGCCAGATTCGCACCGAACAGAACGGCGGCATCGACCTGATCGCGCCGGGCGGCCAGGTGAACGCTGGCCTGGCCAGCGTGACCGGTTTCAGCAAGAGCGCCAGCGAGCTGGGCATCGTCACGGTGCGCGGCGGAAGCGTGCGGGCCCTTACCGATGGTGATTTCCTGGTCAACCAGTCGCGCGTGTTCACGCTCGGCGGCGGCGACATCCTGCTGTGGTCCTCGCGCGGCAACATCGATGCCGGCCGTGGCGCCAAGAGTGCCGGTGCCACACCGCCGCCGCAGCTGGTGCTGCGGGGCGACCAGTTCGTGTTGGATACCTCGCGCTCGATCAGCGGCTCGGGCATCGGTGTGCTGCTGTCGAGCCCGGACATCGTGCCGGGCGACGTGGACCTGATCGCGCCCAACGGCGAGGTCAACGCCGGCGACGCCGGCATCCGCTCGGCCGGCAACCTGACCATCGCCGCGCCGCGCGTGGTCGGCGCCGACAACATCCAGGTCGGCGGTGTGTCGAGCGGTGTGCCGGTGACCAGTACCGGCGTGTCCGGCAGCGTGGCCGGTGCCGCTGCTACCGGCAGCTCCGCCACCAAGGCCGCCATCGAAGCCGGCGCCGATCCGACCAAAATGCTGCCGCCCACTGCGGCCGGCGATTCCCTGGGCACGGTGATGGTGGAAGTGCTCTGTTTTGAAGGGGAAGAGAATGACTGTCACCCGGGCGGGGCGCGTGTCAAGGCGCTGTAACAGAGCCGGCGGAGAATTCGCCGGATTGGGCGCGTCGAACATGAAGCCGCGGGTTCATTCGGCCCGAGGGCGGGCCTCCCACAGTCTCGGCTCTGGCGATTCGGCCCAAGGGCGGGCTTCCCACAGCCGCTGTGGGAGCGGCGCGAACGATGGCCTTCCCGTTTGCTGTGGGAGCGGCGCCCTCGCCGCGAACGATAGCCCCTGTTTTTCCGGTCGCCTGTCACGGACTGTCTGCCCATGTTGCGTCTTTCTTACGCCCGTTTGTTGCTGACCGTGGCGCTGCTGGTGCCGCCGCTGGCCCATGCCTGGTGGCAGCCGGACTGGCAGTTTCGAAAGCCGCTGACGGTGCAGCCGCCGGCCGAGGAAGCCGGCCTTGCGGCCAGCGACCTGCCGGTGCTGCTGCGTCTGCACGCCGGCAATTTCGGATTCTTTGCCGACACCAAGCCGGACGGCGCGGACCTGCGCCTGATGGCCGGCGACGATACGACGCCGCTGAAGTACCACATCGAACGCTATGACCCGGTCACCGGCATGGGTCTGCTGTGGGTGCGCATGCCGCAGCTGGCGACCGGTGCGCCGGCCAGCGCCTTTCTTTATTACGGCAACGCGGCGGCGCCCGCCGGTGATGACGCGGCCGGCACTTACGATGCCGAACAGGCGCTGGTGTTTCATTTCGGCGAGGCGCAGGGCGCGCCGCGCGACAGCACCGCCAACGCCAATCACGCGGCCGAGTCGGGCGCGCAGGCGGCGGCCGCCAGTCTGATCGGCGGCGGCCTGCGGTTCACCGGTACCGAGACGCTGCGCGTGCCCGGTTCGGCCTCGTTGGCGATCGACCCGGCCAAGGGGCTGACGGTCAGCCTGTGGATCAGGCCCGAGACGGTCGCCAGCGGCGCCGTGCTGGAAATGGGCAGCGCCGAGCAGCCGTTGCTGCTGAGCCTGGCCGACGGCGTGCCGCTGGCGCGGATCGGCACGGTCGAGGCGCGCGCCGCCGCGCCGCTGCCGGCCGGCGAGTGGCACCACCTGGCGCTGACCGTGGATGCCGGCACGGCAACGTTGTACGTCGATGGCGCGCCGGTGAGTAGCGCGGCGGTGCAGCTCAAGCCAATCGCCGGCGACCTGGTGCTCGGTGCCGGTCCGCTGGCGCAGGCGGCGGGCCTTGCCGGCCTGGCGATGGACATCGACGAGTTCGGCCTCGCCCGGGTGGCGCGTGGCGCGGGTTATCTGCGCCTGCTGGCCCTCACGCAGGGCACCGCGGCGAGTCTGATCAGTTACGGCGAGGACGAGTCCGGCGAAGCCGCCGGTGGGCATGGCTCGTACATCGGCGTGGTGTTGCAGAACGTGACGCTGGATGGCTGGATCATCATCGGTCTGCTCAGCGTGATGTCGGCAATCTCCTGGGTGGTCATGGCCAGCAAGGCGCGCTTTCTGAGCACCGTGCGGCGGACCAATGCCAAGTTCCTGGAAGCCTTTCGCAGCATCGGCGACGGCGATCTGACGGCTCTGGCGGCGCGCACCGAGTTCGCCGGCTCGCCCCTGCACCGGGTTTGCGCGGCCGGCGTGCAGGAGCTGACCGGGCGCCTGCACCGCAGTGCCGGTGCGCAGGCGACGGGTCTGTCGCCGCAGGCCCTGGAGGCGCTGCGCACGCGCATCGACGCGTCCGCAGTGCGCGAGCAGCAGCGTCTGAACGCCGGCATGGTGCTGCTGACCATTGCCATTTCCGGCGGGCCTTTCCTGGGTCTGCTCGGTACGGTGGTGGGTGTGATGATCACCTTCGCCGCCATCGCCGCGTCGGGCGAGGTGAACGTCAACTCGATCGCGCCCGGCATCGCCGCCGCCCTGGTGGCGACGGTAGCCGGCCTGGTGGTCGCCATCCCGGCCCTGTTTGGCTACAACTACCTCGGCACCCTGATCCGCGACACGACCACGGACCTGCGCGTGTTCGTGGACGAGCTGGTGGCGGGCATCGCCGAGCGGCACGCGGCATAACGGAGATCCGCCATGCAGGTCCAGGAAGAAGGCAAGCCCTACGACGACATCAACATCGTGCCGATGCTCGACCTCACGTATGTGCTGCTCATCATCTTCATCATCATGACCACGGCGGCGGTGCAGGGCATCCAGGTCAACCTGCCCAAGGCCAGCGCCACGCCGAGCCTGGGCCAGAACCAGACCAAGGCCATCTCGATCACTGCCGACGGAACGATCTATCTGGACACCTATCCGGTCACGCTGGCCGAGCTGGAAACCACCCTGCGCGGCTACAAGGCGGCCAACCCGGCGCTGCCGGTGGTGGTCAAGGCCGATGCCAGCATCCAGTACCAGCAGGTGGTGGACGTGCTGGACCTGCTGGGGCGGCTGGAAATCACCCAGCTCGGCCTGGTGACGCAGCGCCTGGTCAAGTAGGCGTGGCTGGTGGCTTGTCCTCGTGTCGGGCGCCGTGGCGCTGTGGGTGGCCCGCCTCGGACCGAATGTTTGAGTCGAGGATTCGCGGCGCGGGCGCCGCTCCCACCGGGGCGCCGCCTGCGGTCGGCGTGTCCGTCGGCGACACGATGATGCGTTCGGCATGAAATCCGTGCTGCGAAAGGCGGTGCCGCTTGCCGTGGCGCTGGCGGTGATCGTCGGTCTGGGGCTGATCGTGCGCAGTCTGCTGTCGCAGGCGCCGGCCCCCGATCTGCGCCGGCCGCAGGAGGTGACGCTGATCAAGCCGCCGCCTCCGCCGCCGCCGCCCAAGGAACAACCACCCCCGCCGGAAGTGAAGGAAGAGGTGGACATCCCGGAACCGGAAGCGGTGCCGGAAGAGGTTCCGGAGGCGGCCAACGAGCCACCGCCGGGTGAGGCGTTGGGTTTGGATGCCGAGGGCGGCGCCGGCGGCGATGGCTTCGGTCTGGCCGCCCGCAAGGGCGGACGGGATCTGCTGCAAAGCGGCGGCGGTGATGGCGAGGCCTGGCTGCGCGGTGAGCTGGATCGGGTGCTGACGGCCGCGCTGAGCAACGACGAGACACTGCGGCGCAAGCGCTTTCGGGTGCCGGTGCGCATCGAGATGGCGCCGGATGGGTCGGTGCTGCGGGTGGAGTTGTTGAGCAGCACGGGCGATCGCGAGGTCGATCGGCTGCTGGAGAGTCGCCTGGGCAGCGTGCGCCTGTCGGACCCCTTGCCGCCCGGTGTGCGCCGCGTGGTGCGCCTGCGCGTCGGGTCGGTGTGATTTGCCGTCTGCGCCGGGCACATGCCCGGCCGGCGCTGGGTTCAATTTCCGGAGGACACATGAATTCGATGCGGCCGACGCATATCTTGCGTGCACGGCGATTGGCGACGGGGATCGCGCTGCTGGCCTTGACGGGTGTCGCGGCGGCGGACGAGCGCGCCGACCTTGAAAAGCTGCGCGCGACGGTCACCGGCCTGATCGGTGCGCTGGTCGATCAGGGCGTGCTCAGTCGCGAGGCGGCCGAGGGCATGATCAAGAAGGCCGAAGCCGACGCCGCGCGCACCGTCGCGGCGCAGGCGGAGCAGGCCCCGCCGGCCAGGCCCGGCGAGGTGCGCGTGACCTACGTGCCGCAGTTCGTGAAGGACGAGATTCGCGCCCAGGTGCGCGACGAACTGCGCCAGGAGGTGGCGCAGGACGTGATCGACCGCGCCCGTCAGGAGCAATGGGGTGTGCCGGCGGCGCTGCCGGACTGGGTGGCGCGCCTGAAGTTCAAGGGTGACCTGCGCCTGCGTGAACAGAGCGACCGCTTCGCCGACGGCAACGCGCAGTTCGCCTATTTCGATTTCCTGGCCATCAACGATGCCGGCGGCCTGGCCGATGCGGGTGTCGATGGACTGCTGAATACCGCCGAGGACCGCGACCGTTTCCGCGCCCGGGTGCGCCTGGGACTGGATGCGCGCATCACCGATTCGCTGCTGGCGGGTTTTCGGCTGAGCACCGGCAACACGCGCGATCCGGTTTCCACCAATCAAAGCCTCGGCAACTATGGCAACCGTTACGACACGGTGCTCGACCAGGCATTCCTGAAGTACGAGGCGCCGGGCGCCACGCCGTGGCTGACCGCGCTCGGCGGGCGTTTCGAGAATCCCTGGCTGTCGACCGACCTGGTGTGGGATGCCGATCTTGGCTTCGAGGGCGCGGCGGCCACCCTGCGCCACGACTTCGCCGGCGCGGGCCGCCCGTCGCGCACGCTGTTCCTGACCGCGGGCGGTTTCCCGCTGCAGGAGGAGGAGCTGTCCTCGAAGGACAAGTGGCTGTTCGGCGGGCAGATCGGCTTCGATGTTGCATTTGCCGACCAGTCGCGCCTGAAGGCGGGGCTGGCCTACTACAGCTTCAGCAACGTGGTCGGCCGGCGCAACGCGCTCGACGGCGTCGAGTACGACTTCACCGCGCCGGACTACCTGCAGAAGGGCAACACGCTGTACGACATCCGCAACGACGCTGACCCGCAGTCGCAGTTGTTCGCGCTGGCGGCGGACTACAACCTCGCCGACCTCACGGTGCAGTATGACCTGGCGCGCTTCGCGCCCTACCACGTGATCCTGACCGGCGATTTCGTGCGCAATGTCGGTTTCGACAAGGACGAGGTCGCGGCGCGCATCGGCGGGCCCATCGAGGCCAAGATCAACGGCTATCAGTTCATGGCCAGCGTCGGTTGGCCGGAAGTGACGGCGGCCGGCCGCTGGCGCGTGTTCGGCGGCTACAAGCACCTGGAACGCGACGCGGTGCTGGATGCCTTCACCGATTCGGATTTCCATCTGGGCGGCACCGACGCCAAGGGCTGGCTGCTGGGCGGCGACTACGGCCTGGCGCGCAACACCTGGCTGACGATGCGCTACCTGAGCGCGGACGAGATCGATGGCCCGCCGCTGGGCATCGACGTGCTGCAGCTCGACCTGAACACGCGCTTCTGACGCGCCGGCAGCGGAGGACATGCGCATGATCCGGCGATGTGGGCTGGTGGTGACGACCCTGCTGCTGGCGGCCAGCCTGCCGGCGCAGGCGGAGGCGGTGCGCCGCCCGGCCAGCGGGGCGGCCGGCGCCCAGGTGCAGGCGCTGCTGCAACAGATATCGGCCGAGCGCGATGCCCTGAAGGCCGATGCCGCGCGCATGAAGGCCGATCTGGAAAAAGCCCAGCAGGAGCGTGACGCCGCGCAGGCAAAGGCGGACGGCGCCGAGCAGGAGGCGGCTCGACTGCGCGAGGCACTGGCGGCCTTCCAGGCGCAGAACGAGGCCCTGCGCGCCCGTCTTGGGGAAGCGCAGACGGCCATCGGCGGGTTGCGCGACGAACAGTCGGCCACCAGCGCGGCGCTGGCGCAGGCACGCGCCCGGGGCGAGGCGCTGGATGGCGATCTGGCGCAGTGCCGGGCGCGCGTGGACGAACTGGTCGGGCACAACCTGCGTCTGTTCGAGATCGGCAACGAGCTGCTGGACCGTTACGAGCGCAAGGGTGTGTGGTCGGCGCTCAAGGCCGCCGAGCCGTTCACTGGCCTCAAGCGCGTGGAGCTCGAGAACATCGTGCAGGACTACCGTTTCGCGCTGGACGACCAGCGCGTCGCCGCACCAGCGGCGCAGTGACGGTGGCGTCGGTCGTGGGGCCGCCCTGGCTGCGGCTGCTGCCGTGGGTGTTGCCGTTCGCGGTGTTCGTCGGGCTGCTGGCGGTAGCGCCGCTGGCTCAGTACGCGGGTGTCGACCCGCGCGACTGGTACGCCGTTCGCACCGGCGTGACGCTGCTGGTTCTCGCCGTGATGTGGCGGCGCTGTGCCGACCTGCATCGGCTGCCGGACCGGCGCGGTGTGGCGCTGGGCGTCGCCGCCGGTGGGCTGGTGCTGGCGCTGTGGCTGGCGCTGGATCAGGACTGGGCGAGCCTTGGCGCGCCGCAGGTGTCGCCCTTCGCGGCCGAGGACACGGCCTTGTGGCAGTTTGCCGCGCGCATCGCCGGCGCCGTGATCGTGGCGCCGCTGGCCGAGGAGCTGTTCTTTCGCAGTTTTCTCATGCGCTGGCTGGTGCGGCCGGACTTTGCGGCAGTCGATCCGCGCGCCGTGGATCGGCGGGCGTTTCTGATCCAGGCGGCGCTGTTCGCCAGCATGCATCAGCTCATCGTGGCCGGATTCGCGGCCGGACTGATCTACGGCTGGCTGTATCGGTATACCGGCAGCCTGTGGACCCCGGTGCTGGCGCATGCGCTGACCAATGCGCTGCTGGCGGCCTGGGTGCTGACGCAGGGTGCCTGGCATTTGTGGTGAAGCTTTTTCGGATTTCCTCATGACGCGTGACAGACGAAGCCTGCCGACGCTGGCGGGTGCGGTGGCCTTGTTGCTGGTGGCCGGATTCGTGGCGCGTGCCCTGACGGGCAGCTCGGCGGTCCTGGCGCAGGCTGGCGATGCCCGGCTGACGCAGGCCGAAGCGCAGAGCCTGCTGGCGGCCCTGCCGGCGGCGACCCGCAAACAGCTGGCCGAACAGCCGCAGGCGCTTGCCGATGCCATACGGCGCGAGGTGCAGTGGCGGGCGCTGGTGGAAACCGCCAGGCGCTCGCCGCAGGCCGCAGAGCCGGCGGTGCGGGCGCGCATGCGTCAGGCGGCCGACCTGGAGCTGGTGCAGGCGCACCTGGATGCCATGAGTGTCGTTGCCGACGATTACCCGCCGCAGGAGCTGATCGTCGCCACTTACGAGGCCAACCGCGAGCGGTTTCGGGCCGCGCCGCGCTATCGCCTGTCGCAGATCTTTGTGGCCGGACGGCCGGACGACGCCGACGCGGCGCGTCGGGCGCGTGAGCTGGCGCAGGAAGCCCGCCTGGCCAAGGCCGACTTCGCCGACCTGGCACGCGAGCATTCGCGCCACGCCGAAAGCGCCGCCCGCGGCGGCGAGGTCGGTTGGGTGAGCGAGCCGATGCTGCGTCCGGAATTCCGCGAGACGGTGACCGCCATGGCGGTGGGGGCGATCAGCGATCCGGTGCCGGTCGCCGACGGCTGGCACATCCTGAAACTGACCGAGCGTCAGGCGGCGCGCGATCTGTCGCTGGACGAGGCGCGCGCCGACATCGTCACCGCGCTGCGGGCGCAGGAACAGCGCCGGCGGCGCGCCGAATACGTCGAGCGCTTGGCTGCCGCGATGCCGGTACGCGTCGATGAGCTGATGCTCGGCACGCTGCAGGTGCCGGTCGAGTGATGCCGCCGGCCTCGGTCGGGCGCCGCTCAGCGCTGTATTTCGTCGCCGGCGCGCAGTTCCTCGATGAACTGCGCCAGCGCTTCCAGGCGCAGCGTGGGGTTGGTCAGTTCCAGTAACCACTGGCGCCGCGCCGGCGGCAGCGGCAGCAGTTCGGCCAGCCGAAACCCGACCCAGCTGGCGTCCAGCAGTTCCTCGGCGCGGCCAAAGTCGGGGTCGTACTCCTCCATCGCCTGGCGCAGCAGGTCCAGCAGCGGCCGGTGCCGCTCGGCGATGCCGGTGACCGGTTCCGCCTCCAGGTGCAGGGCCTGGCCGATGACCAGCTGGTCGGGGCGCACGGTGCTCGTGAGCACCTGCACGCGTTGGTCGCCGCGCACCGTGATGTGCAGCATGCCGGCTGCGTCCTGGTCGTGATCCTCGATGCGGGCCAGCGTGCCGATGGGATGAAAGCGCGCCGCCTGGCCGGTTTCGCGACCCTCGCTGATCAGGCACACGGCAAAGCCGCGCTGCTCGCGAAGGCACTCGCGCACCATGCCCAGATAGCGTGGCTCGAAGATGCGCAGCGGCAGCAGGCCGCCCGGGTACAGCACGCTGCCCAGCGGAAACACCGGCAGGGTGAAGGTTTGCAGTTCTGGCACGTCAGGATTCCCCGCTGGCTGAGTTTTTGAGCCGCGCCGCGAGTGTGGCATGCACGCCGCCGAAGGCGCCATTGCTCATCAGCAGCACGTGATCGCCCGGCCGGGCGGCCTGCGCAAGCGCATCGACCAGTGCCTCGCCGGTACGGAAAAAGCCGCCGCCGCGGGGAAGGTCGCGCAGCACCTCGTCAATGTCCCAGGCCAGCGGCTGCGCGCAGTGCAGCAGCGCCAGATCGGCATCCGCCAGCGCCGCGGCCAGACCGGCCCGGTGGGCGCCGGAGCGCATGGAGTTCGAGCGCAGGTCGACCACCGCCAGGATGCGCGCGGCGCCAACCCGGCCGCGCAGCGCCGCCAGCGTGGCAGCAATCGCCGTCGGGTGATGGGCGAAATCGTCGTAGACGGTGACGCCGCCGGCCTCGGCCACGATCTCCAGTCGCCGGCGCACGTTCCTGAAGCTGCCGAGCGCCGCCAGGCCCTGGGCCGGGCTCACGCCCACTTCGGCCGCCGCCGCCAGCGCCGCCAGCGCGTTGTGCAGGTTGTGCACGCCGGCCAGCGACCATTCGCCGCTGCCGATGCGCTCGCCGGCCACCGTCAGCTCGAAGCGGCTGGCGTCCGGTGTGAGCGGCGTGGCCTGCCAGTCGCCGCCGGGCCCGAAGCGCGTCACCGGTGTCCAGCAGCCGCGCTCCAGAAGCCGCGCCAGGTTGGCGTCGGCGGCGTTCACGATCAGCCGCCCGTTGCCCGGTACGCCGCGCAGCAGCTGGTGGAACTGCCACTCGATGGCGGCCAGGTCCGGGTAGATGTCCGCGTGGTCGAATTCGAGGTTGTTCAGGATCGCGGTGCGCGGCCGGTAGTGCAGGAACTTGGCGCGCTTGTCGAAAAACGCCGTGTCGTACTCGTCCGCCTCGACCACGAACGGCCCGCTGCCAAGGCGCGCCGAGACGCCGAAGTTCTGCGGCACGCCGCCGATCAAAAAGCCCGGCGCGAGGCCGGCCTGGTCCAGAATCCACGCCAGCAGGCTGGCGGTGGTGGTCTTGCCGTGGGTGCCGGCCACGGCCAGCACGTGCCGGCCGGCCAGCACCTGCTCGCCCAGCCACTGCGGGCCGGAGATGTAGGGCAGGTCGGTGTTCAGGATGTGTTCGACCAGCGGGTTGCCGCGCGACAGGGCGTTGCCGATCACGCACAGGTCCGGCCGGGGCGTGAGCTGCGCGGGGTCATAACCTTCCTGCCAGTCGATGCCGGCGGCGCCCAGCTGCTCGCGCATCGGCGAGTAGACGCCCGCGTCGCAGCCGCTGACGCGGTGGCCCAGCGCCTTGGCCAGCTGCGCCAGGCCGCCCATGAAGGTGCCGCCGATACCAAGAATGTGCAGGTGCATCAGGAAAGCAGTCCGAACAGATAACCGAGCCCGAAATAGGCGGCGAAAAAGAAACCCAGATTGACCAGCACGCTGCCGGGCACCGGGAGGTCGAGCGCCAGGCGCAGGATGTGCACCGACACCGCAAAGCTCCACGCCACCAGCGCCAGAATCAGCAGGCCGAGGCCGTTTTCCGGCCGGGCGAGCGCCGTCAGCGGCAGCGACAGGGCGTTGAACACCACCCCGACCAGCAGCAGCGCGGTCAGCGTCTGCACGTAGCGGGCCGGCCGGCGGCGGACGGCGACCGACACATACACCAATACGGCCAGCAGGGCGGCCTCGGTGGGGCCGTAAAGCAAGGCTCGCGACGCCGGCATGGCAAACGCCGCCAGCGTGCTGCCCAGCAGCGCGTAGGGAATCAGCGCCAGCAGCAGCAGGGTGGGCGAGTAGGGCACATCCTGCGGCCCGCGCCGCAGGCGCAGCAGATCCCCCACCAGCTCGGCCAGCGCCCGCCAGGGCGAACTCATTGCGCCGGCGTGCCGCCGCAATGCGTGCGGATGGCGGCTTCCAGGTCCTGCATTTTTTTCAGCCGCTCCTCGCCGGTGTACCAGTGGCCATCGGCGTCGCGGATGCGCCGCGCCGCCTGCAGGGCATCCTGCTGCCGGCGCGCGGCGGCGCACTCGGCGGCGCGCTGTTTTTGCTCGGCCGCGGCCTTGGCTTGCGCTTCCTTGGCCAGGGCGCGTTCCTCGGCGGCCTTTTCGCGCTCGGCGCGGATGGCTTCGAGTTTGGCCTTGGCCTCGTCCGGCGACAGATCGCTGGGCGGCGGTGGCTCGACGATTTTTTCCGCGCCGCTGGCCGGCGGCCGGTCGCCGTAATGCGTGCGGCCCTGGGCGTCGGTCCAGCGGTAGATGTCGCCGGCCTGAGCGGCGCTGCCAAGCAGCAACAGGAACAGCGGCAGGAGCCGGCCAGGGCGGATACGGCGGGTCACGGGGCGAGCTCCACTTTGATGGCGATGCGCCGCGCGCTGCGGCCGGTTCGGGCCGTAGACGCTAGCACGCCGCGTTCGCCTTCGCCCGAGGTGGCGACCTCGCCGCCCAGCTCCAGCCACTGCCCGAGCGGCCCGTGCAGCTGCGTCTGGGCGATCTGGAACGCCACCACGCCGGCTTCGGCCAGTTGCTGCGACTGCGGCGATATATCGAGCGTCACGCCGCCGGCGCCGAGCCGGGCCAGCACCTCGAAGCCGGTGCTCACCTCGCGGTATTCGGTGCACATGCGGCGGCCGCCGTAACTGTCCTCGCAGACGCTGTCGAAGGGGGCGATCAGGCCGACCGCGATGCGCGCCGGGCGGCCTTCTTGCGCCAGCACGGTCTGCTCGCCGGATTCGTACTGGCGGCCCTGCGGATCGGTGCCGTACACGCCGATGCCGCGGTAGCGCGCCTGCGCGCCGCTGCCGGCATCCGGCGGGCTGACGATGACCCGCGCGTGCGGGTCGCCAAGCTCGGCGCTGACGCCGGCCGCGTTCATGCGGTCCTCGGCATACAGTTGTTGGCGCACGGTGATGCGCAGCTGGCGCGGCGCGCGGTCCAGCTCGGCCACGGTGGCGCGCAGCTGCTCCAGGCGCGCCGGCTCCACGTTCAGGATCAGCGTGTAGCCGTCGCCGGTGACGCTTTCCTGCGGCCCGAGCAGGGGTTGCAGCACTTGCGCCATCTCGGCCGCCGGGCGCTGCTGCAACGCAATCGTCGCCAGTTGCGGGCGGGCCGGTGCGCCGGCCGGCAGCAGCGCGACGGCAATCAGCGGCAGCAGGGCGCGCAGCCGCCTCACAGGCTCAGCCGGCGCAGGTCCGGGTCCGGCTCGCTGTTCAGCCACAGGGCGGCGAAGCGCAGGTTCAGGTCCCTGGCCCGCGCCGGTTGCTCCAGGCTCGCCTGGGCCGCCAGGCGCTCCGGTTGCGGGCGGTACAGGTAGCCACGCTCGTCGACGGTGAACCAGGCTTCGCTCACTTGGGCATCCTCGTCGGCCAGTCGGTGCAGGGCGACCGAGCTGGTCAGGCGCTGCGCCAGGTTCCACAGGGGGCGTCCCTGGTCATCGCGTGCCACATCCGCCGGCACCAGGATTTCCAGGCGTGCGCGCCGGTTGCGCAGCAACAATGCGCGCAGGGCGCCGATCACCGCGTCGTCGGTCAGATAGCGCAGGTCGGCGCGCTGCGGCAGGATGCGTACGCGCTCGCGCGCTGCTGCCATCAGGCGCTGTGCCACCAGGGTGCACTCGGCTGCGCCTTGCGGGCGCAGGACGGCGCGCGGGTCGTCGGCTTCGGGCTGCACGGGCTCGGTCATGGCCGTTGGCTCAACTGTATGGCACTGCCGGACGATAGTACGTTTGCCGCATTATCGGCGCAGCACGGTTATCCTTGACCGGGTCGCGCGTGGTTGCGGTTTCGTCCAGCGGGAGGCGGCGGCAGGTCTTATGTGGCGCTTGTGGATGCTCATGCTCGGGCTGTGCGCCTGCCAGGTGCCGCGCGCCGAGCTGTTCATGTAT
Source organism: Immundisolibacter sp. (assembly GCF_014359565.1). Lineage (NCBI taxonomy): Bacteria > Pseudomonadati > Pseudomonadota > Gammaproteobacteria > Immundisolibacterales > Immundisolibacteraceae > Immundisolibacter > Immundisolibacter sp. Next base: position 24,875 of record NZ_JACIZD010000007.1, read on the forward strand.
CGCACGCCGGGCGGACACACGGTGTTCAGCGACCGGGTGTTGACCACGCCCGGCTATGCGGCGGCCAATTACGCCGCCCGGCGCGGTCCGCGCAAGTACGTGGCACCGACGCTGATCGTTCCGACCGTGGCCGGTCGGCCGACCCTGATCGGCCCCGGCCGGCAGGCGGTGGAGCAACTCATCGATCGCCTGGCGCCGCAATACGCGCTCGATCCGGCGCTGGTCAAGCAGGTGGTGGCCGCCGAGTCGGCCTTTCGCACCGATGCCCGCTCGCCCAAGAACGCGCAGGGCCTCATGCAGCTGATCCCGGCCACCGCGCGGCGCTTTGGCGTGCAAGACCCCTGGGATGCCGAACAGAACTTGCGTGGCGGCATGGCCTACCTGAGCTGGCTGCTGGGGCAGTTCCGCGGCGACGTGCGCCTGGCCCTGGCCGGCTACAACGCCGGCGAGGGTGCCGTCGCCCGCCATGGCGGCCTGCCGCCGTATGCCGAAACGCGCCACTATGTGGCCGGCATCATCGGTCGTTACGGCAAGACCGAGCATCCGTACGTTGTGACGGCGGAGTGACCGCCGACCGCGGCGGGCTCCGCGACGGTCCGGGCAGTGACTGACGCGCGCCGGAGCTGACGATGTACCGGACGCCGCTCCTCAGCCCGTCCGCCCGACGATCTGTGCCGTGGCCATCAGTTCCTCCAGCAGCGCCATGGCCGCGCAGCCGGGCGTGACGAACGGGTCCAGCTGCGGCTTCTCGGAGTACTTGAGCAGGATCGACGGGTTGACCTTGTGCAGGTTGACCTGGCCCATGGTCCAGCCGGCGAAGCGACGCTCGGTGATTTCCTGGTAGTGGAGCAGGGTAACCGGGTCGTGGCGGGCGTCGCGCACGATGCGGTTGTAGAGCGCGTTCACGGCCTCCCGGCCGCCCTCGAGCACCTGCATGTAGACGTCCCCACCGTGGCACAGGATGCCGGTGATGCCCAGGGCCGGGTTGTTGCGGCGGGATTCGGCCAGGATGCCGTCCAGGGTGTCCTGGGTCACCGGGCCGCTGGCGCGGCTGGCGTAGAGCAGTCGAACGAGCATGGCGAACCTCCAGTCAGGAGCCGTTGCGGCGCAGCAGGGCCAGGAACTCGCGCCGCAGGCTGGCGTCGGTCAGGAATACCCCACGCATGACGCTGTTGATCATCTTCGAGTCGCTGTCCTTGACGCCGCGCCACTGCATGCAGAAATGATCCGCCTCCATGACGATGGCCAGCCCGTCCGGCTGCATGCGCTCCTGCAGCAGGTCGGCCAGGCGCGTGACGGCCTCTTCCTGGATCTGCGGCCGGCTCATCAGCCAGTCGGCCAGGCGCACGTACTTGGACAGGCCGATCAAATTGGAGTGTTCGTTCGGCATGACGCCGATCCACACCTTGCCCAGGATCGGGCAAAGATGATGCGAGCAGGCGCTGCGGATGGTGATCGGCCCGACGATCATCAGCTCGTTCAGGCGCTCCACGTTCGGGAACTCGGTCACGTCCGGCGCCGGCCGGTAGCGGCCGCTGAACACCTCGTTCAGGTACATCTTGGCCACCCGGCGGGCGGTCTCGCGCGTGTTGTGGTCGCTGTCGGTGTCGATCACCAGGCTGTGCAGCACCTGCGTGAGCTTGTCCTCGACCTCGGCCTGCAGCAGCGGCAGCTCGCCCGGCTCGATGTACGCGGCGATGTTGTCGTTGGCGTGAAAACGCACCCGCGCGCGCTCCAGACGCTGGCGGATGCGGTCCGAAACCGGCTGCGTGGTCGCGGCGGAAGGTGACTCTGGCTGATTCATTGGGGGACCGGGGCGATGACCTGATGCGCCGATGCTAAACCGAATCACCGGCGCCGACGCACTGCGCCGGCAAGGCAGAATGGCCCCTGCCTTGCCGACCGAGCCTTCCAATGGACCTCACGCCCGACCCGCGCGACCTCGAATTCCAGTTCATCCGCGCCAGCGGTCCCGGCGGCCAGAACGTGAACAAGGTGTCCAGCGCCGTGCAGCTGCGCTTCAACACGCGCGGCTTTACCGAGCTGCCGGATGCCGTGCGCGAGCGCCTGACGCGCCTGGCCGGGCGGCGGCTGACGGCCGACGGGGTGCTGATTCTCGAAGCCCAGCGCTTTCGCACCCAGGAGCGCAACCGCGCCGATGCGCTGGCGCGGTTGGCGGCGCTGCTGGATGCGGCTGCAACGGCGCCCAAGCCGCGGCGGTCGACGAAGCCGTCGCGCGCCCAGCGCGAACGACGCCTGGAAAGCAAGCAGCACCAGGGCACCGCCAAGCTGCGCCGCCGCCGGCCCGACCTTAACGAGTGACCGGTCATGCGGCGGTTCGTGAGACCATTTGTCGCCAGTCCTGCCCCGGCCCGGGCAGGTACTGCTGCAATCGATGGTCTGCCGCCATCGGTTGTGTGAGCCACCGGAGAACCCTGGGAGCCCGGCTGTGCCGGGCGATGATCGCGCAGCGAAGCTGCGCACCTACAAGGTTTTTTCCGCTGGCAGGCGCTGGAAGATCCAGAATGGATTTGTTCGGCGCCACCCCTATCGCCCCGCGAGGAGACCTGCCATGCCGGAAGCCTTCATCTACGACGCCGTGCGCACGCCGCGCGGGCGCGGCAAACCCGACGGTGCGCTGCACCAGGTGCCGCCGATCCGCCTCGCCACCACGGTGCTGAACGCCCTGCGCGCGCGCCTGCAGCTGGACACCGCCAACATCGACGACGTGATCCTGGGCGTGGTCAGCCCGGTCGGCGAGCAGGGCTCGAACATCGCCCGCGTGGCGGCCATCGACGCCGGTTATGCGGAAACGGTGGCCGGCGTGCAGGTCAACCGCTTCTGCGCCTCGGGTCTGGAAGCGGTCAACATGGCCGCCGGGCAGGTCATGGCCGGCCAGTCGGACCTGGTGGTCGGCGGCGGTGTCGAGTCCATGTCGCGCATTCCGATGTCGTCGGCCGGCGGCGCCTGGTTTGCCGATCCGCAGGTGGCCTTCCACAGCCATTACGTGCCGCAGGGCATCTCGGCCGACCTGATCGCCAGCCTCTACGGCTACTCGCGCGCCGACGTGGACCGCTTTGCCGTGCAGTCGCAGACGCGCGCCGCGCAGGCCTGGGAAGAACGGCGCTTCGCCCGCTCGGTGACGCCGGTGTATGCGGTGGACGGGCAGATGCTGCTGGATCACGACGAGCACCGCCGCCCCGGCACCACGCTCGAGAGCCTGGCCAAGCTGCCGGCCTCGTTCGAGAAGCTCGGCGCCGAGTACGGCTTCGACGCCGTGGCGCTGCAGCGCTACCCGCAGCTCGAACGCATCGAGCACGTACACCACGCCGGCAACTCGTCCGGCATCGTCGACGGCGCCGCGGCGGTGCTGGTCGGCAGCAAGGAGATCGGCCAGCGACTGGGCCTGAAGCCGCGCGCGCGCATCCGTGGCTTCGCCTCCATCGGCAGCGAGCCGACCATCATGCTGACCGGCCCGGCGCCGGCCACGCAAAAGGCGCTCAAGCGCGCCGGCATGAGCCCGGCCGACATCGACCTGTACGAGGTCAACGAGGCCTTCGCCGCCGTGGTGCTGCGCTTTGCCGACGTGGTCGGCGTGCCGATGGACAAGATCAACGTCAACGGCGGCGCCATTGCACTCGGCCACCCGCTGGGCGCCACCGGCGCCATCCTGATCGCCACCGTGCTCGACGAGCTCGAACGGCGCAATCTGGGCACGGGTCTGGTGACGCTGTGCATCGGCGCCGGCATGGGCACCGCCACCATCATCGAACGGCTGTGAGGAGGACGCGATGATCGACTACCGCGTGGACGGCGACGGCATCGCCATCGTCACCTGGAACGTTCCCGGTTCGCCGGTGAACACCTTGAGCGACGCCGCCACGACCGCCTATGTGGCGGCCGTGGACAAGGCGCTGGCCGATCCGGCCGTCAAGGGCATCGTCGTCACCAGCGCCAAGAGCGACTTCATCGCCGGCGCCGACATCCATGACTTCCTGGCCGACCGCAGCGTGGCGGGCCTCGAAGCCGGCAGCCATGCCATCAACCGCGTGTTCCGGCGCCTGGAGACGGCCGGCAAACCGATGGTCGCGGCCATCAACGGCACGGCGCTGGGCGGCGGACTGGAACTGGCGCTGGCCTGCCACTACCGCATCGCCGCCGACAACCCCAAGACCCGCATCGGCCTGCCGGAAGTCACGCTGGGCATATTGCCGGGCGCCGGCGGCACTCAGCGCCTGCCGCGGCTGATCGGCGTGCGCGCGGCGGTGCCGCTGCTGGTGGAAGGCACGCGCCTGCCGGTGGCAGAGGCCCTCAAGCTCGGAATCGTCCATGCCGTGGTGCCGGCCGCTGAGTTGCTGGACAAGGCCAAGGCCTGGATTCTGGCCGGCGGCAAGGCCGAGCAGCCCTGGGATCGCAAGGGCTTTCGGGTGCCCGGCGGCAACGCAAGCGATCCGGGCGTGCAGGAATTCCTGTCGGTCGTCATTGCCAAGGTGCACGAGCGCACCGCCGGCAACTACCCAGCGCCGATCAACATCCTGTCGTGCGTGTATGAGGGCGTGTCCTCGCCGATCGAGGTCGGCACGGACATCGAGAGCCGCTATTTCGGCGTGACGGCCGCCACGGTGCAGGCGGAAAACCTGATCCGCAGCGGCTTCCTGGCCCTGAACGACGCCCGCAAGCTCAAGCGCCGCCCGGCCAGCGTACCCAAGGCCGAATACCGCAAGGTCGGCGTGCTGGGCGCCGGTCTGATGGGCAGCGGCATCGCCCACGCCTGCGCCACGGCCGGGCTCGACACCGTGCTGCTGGACCGCGAGCCGGCACTGGCCGAGCGCGGCAAGGCGCACGCCGAAAAACTCCTCGGCCGCGAAGTGGAGCGCGGACGCCTGGACGCCGCCGGCCGCGCGGCGGTGCTCACCCGCATCACGCCGACCACCGATTACGCGGCGCTCGCCGGCTGCGACATCGTCATCGAGGCGGTGTTCGAACAGCGCGAGGTCAAGGCCGAGGCCACGCGCCGCACGGCCGAGGCGACCGGCCCCGACATCCTGTTCGCGTCCAATACCTCCACGCTGCCGATCTCGGGTCTGGCCGAGCACTGGCCACGGCCGGACAACTTCATCGGCCTGCATTTCTTCTCGCCGGTGCACCGCATGGCGCTGGTGGAGGTCATCCGTGGCCGCCAGACCTCCGAAACCTGCCTGGCGCAGGCGCTCGATTTCGTGGCGCGCATCGGCAAGACGCCGGTGGTGGTCAACGACAGCCGCGGCTTTTTCACCAGCCGGGTGTTTGCGACCTACTTCGAGGAAGGCATGGCCCTGCTGGCCGAGGGCGTGAACCCGGCGCTGATCGAAAACGCCGGCCGCCAGACCGGCATGCCGCTCGGCCCGCTGGCGGTGGCCGACGAGGTGGCGCTGGACCTGGTGCACAAGATCATCCTGCAGACGCGCGCCGACCTTGGCGCCGCCTACACCGCGCCGCCGTCGGCGCCGGTGATCGAGCTGTTCGTGGAAAAACTCGGCCGGGTTGGCAAGAAGGCCGGCAAGGGCTTTTACGACTACGCGGACGGTCAGCGGCGGCTGTGGCCGGGTCTGGCCGAACACTTCCCGCGCGCCGCCCGGCAGCCGGACGTCGACAGCGTCAAGCGCCGCCTGCTGCACATCCAGTCCGTGGAGGCCGCGCGCTGTCTGGCCGAAGGCGTGATCGAGAACACGACCGATGCCGACGTGGCGTCCCTGCTGGGCTGGGGCTATCCGGCCTGGGCCGGCGGCGTGCTGTCGTACGTCGACACCATTGGCGTGGACCGCTTCGTGGCCGAGTGCGAGGCGCTTGCTGCCAGCGTCGGGTCGCGTTACGCGCCGCCGGACATCCTCAAGCGCCTGGTCGGCACCGGTACGCAACTGCGCGCCGCCGGCCGCTGATTCATTCACTCACCGCAACTGCAAGGAACCCGCTCGTGGACTACCAGGACCTTCTTTACGTCGAACAGGACGGCGTCGCCACCATCACCATCAACCGGCCGGAGGTCTACAACGCCTTTCGCGCCCAGACCGTGGAAGAACTCATCCACGCCTTCCAGCGCGCCGGTTGGAACCCGGACATCGGCGTCATCGTGCTGACCGGTGCCGGCGACAAGGCGTTCTGCACCGGCGGCGACCAGAAATCCCACGCCGGCAGCTATGGCGGCCGCGGCACCATCGGCCTGCCGGTGGAGGAGCTGCACACCGTCATCCGCGACGTGCCCAAGCCGGTGATCGCCCGCGTGCAGGGCTACGCCATCGGCGGCGGCAACGTGCTGGCGCTGCTGTGCGACCTGACCATCGCCTCGGACAGGGCTCAGTTCGGCCAGGTCGGCCCCAAGATGGGCTCGGTCGATCCGGGCTACGGCACCGCCTATCTGGCGCGCGCCGTCGGCGAGAAGAAGGCGCGCGAAATCTGGTACCTGTGCCGCCGCTACAAGGCCGACGAGGCCGAGCGCATGGGCCTGGTCAACAAGGTGGTGCCGCACCAGGAACTGGACGCCGAAGTCGCCGCCTGGTGCGCCGAGATCATGGCCAAGAGCCCGACCGCGCTGGCCATCGCCAAGCGCTCCTTCAACGCCGACAGCGAGCACATTCGCGGGCAGGCCGCCATGGGCCTGCAGGCGCTGGCGCTGTACTACGAGACCGACGAGTCGAAGGAAGGCGTGCGCGCCTTCAACGAAAAGCGCCCGGCCGAGTTTCGCAAGTTCCACAAAAAATGACCCAACCGGACGCTCCCGACTGGTTCTGCGAGGCGGTCGGTACCCCGGCCGACGCCCACTGGGTGCCGGTCGCCGGCTGCAGCATCCACTATCGCCGCTGGGGTGAGTCCGGCCCGCCGCTGCTGCTGGTGCATGGCGGCGGTGCGCACAGCCACTGGTGGGACTTCATCGCGCCGTGGCTGGCTGCCGATCACCGCGTGGCGGCCATGGACCTGTCCGGCATGGGCGAGAGCGGCCGGCGCGAGCAGTACTCGCTGGACGATTTCGCCGCCGAGGCGATCGGCGTGTGCGAGGCCGCCGGCTTCGGCCCGGACGTGACCCTGGTCGGTCACAGCCTGGGCGGGGCGGTGTGCCTGCGCGCCGCCGCCAGCCAGCCAGAGCGCGTAGGCGGCCTGGTGATGGCCGACTCGCCGATCCGCCCGCCGGGCTTCCAGTTCCCCGGCACCGCCCGCAACCCGCTGCGCCAGCCGCGCCGCGACTACCCGGACTTCGACAGCGCCCTGGCGCGCTTTCGGTTGATTCCGGAGCAGCCCTGCGACAACGCCTACATCCTGGACTACATCGGTCGGCATTCGATCATCGAAACGCCCGATGGCTTCTGGACCTGGAAGTTCGACGACCGCGGCCTGGCCCACATCAAGGTCGGCGAACAGGCGGAGGAGCTGCGCCAGCTGCGCTGTCGCATCGGCATCCTGTACGGCGAGAAAAGTGCCCTGTTTCCGCCCGAAGTGCGCCAGTACGTGCACCAGCTGGTGGACCGTCGCGGCCCGGTGTCGGCCATCCCGGAGGCCTACCACCACCTGTTCGTGGACCAGCCGCTGGCCTTCGTGGCGGCGCTGCGCATCCTGCTGGCCGACTGGCACGCGCTCTGAGACGGGCCGACGCCCAATCGCAGGCAAAAAAAACCCGGCCAGGGGTGGCCGGGTTTGATGGGATAAACCCGCTCAGGGAGGGGAAGCGGGCGATACCTCGCAGAGGTCTCGCTTGTTAAGACCGGGGCTGATACCGGAAAGTTTCACGGTCGACCAGAATTGTTTTCGACGGCCGCCACGGCGCGTGGGTAGGCTCGATGTCGGACATGCGCACGCCGATCGCAGGCAAAAAAAACCCCGGTCACGAGTGGCCGGGGTTAGAAGGGATAAACCCGCTCAGGGAGGGGAAGCGGGTGATACCTCGCAGAGGTCTCGTTGGTTAAGACCGGGGCTGGCACCGGAAAGTTTCACCTGCGGTCAGGCTTTTTTGCGTTGGCCGCCGCGCGTTGCCGTCGCGCCGTTTTCGGGTCCACCTGCAGCGGCAGGTACAGCTCCAGCCGGTCGCCGTCGGCGAGCGGCGTGTCCGCGCTGACGGCCCGTCCGAACAGGCCCAGCGTCCGGCCTTCGCTCAGCGCCAGATCGAAGGCCGCAAGCGCATCGCGGGCCGTGGCGCCGACCGGCAATTCAGCTTGAATGATCCGGTAGTCGGCCCCGTCCGGGCAGGCAACCTCGATCCGGATCCGCTCAGCGGCGGCCATGCAGCGCATCCGCGCGGCGACAGAACGAATCGACCAGCCCATCCGCTACCACGCCCAGCACCGGGCCCAGCGCCATGCCCAGCAGCCGGCCGGCCAGTGCGTAGGCGATGTGAAAGCCGACCCGCGTCTGCGGCCGTGCCGCGGCTTCACCCAGTTCATCGAAGGTCCACACGGCGTGAAAGCGGCTGAACGGCCCCTCCACCAGGCGCAACTCCACGCGCCGATGCGGCTGAAGCAGATTTCGCGTGGTCAGGCGCTTGTGCAGGCCGGCCATCGCCATGTCGAGGCTGGCCAGCATGGTGGTTTCGTCCTGCTCCAGCACCCGCGCCGAGGCACACCAGGGCAGGAATTGCGGGTACGACTCGACATCGTTCACCAGGCCGAACATTTCCTCGGCCCGATGCGCCACCACCACCGACTTGCGTATTTCCCGAACCGCCGCCATCCGCCCTCGTACCCTCGTTGCGTGGCGACCATGCCACCAGCGCATGATAGCGGACCGGTCCGGCCGGCCCCGGCGCGGCGTCGATCGGCCATCCCCTACAATGCCCGCCCGCTCCTGTCCGCGATCCGCCCATGTCCAGCGCACCTTCCGCCACCATCATCGTCAACAAGAAGGCGCGCTTCGACTACCACCTTGAAGACCGCTTCGAGGCCGGCATCGCACTCGAAGGCTGGGAGGTCAAGAGTCTGCGCGCCGGGCGCGTGCAGCTGGTCGACAGCTACGTGATCATCAAGAACGGCGAGGCCTTCCTGCTGGGCGCCATCATCACGCCGCTGGCCACCGTGTCCACCCACTACGTGCCCGAGCCGCGGCGCACCCGCAAGCTGCTGCTGCACCGCGAGGAGCTGAACAAGCTGATCGGCGCCGTCGAGCGCAAGGGCTATACCCTGGTGGCGTTGGCCATGTACTGGAAGCGCGGCAAGTGCAAGGTGGAAATCGGCCTGGCCAAGGGCAAGCAGGCGCACGACAAGCGCGACAGCGAGCGCGACCGCGACTGGCAGCGCGAGCGGGGGCGGATATTGAAATCGTCCAAGCGATAGGGGGATGTCGTCGGAGCACTGTGGGAGCCCGGCTGTGCCGGGCGATGATGGCGCGTTTCCTGGGCGCGGAAAATGTTTTGTCTGGCCGGGAACCGCAACCAGGCGTACTATGTCTTACACACCGATCACATGGGGGCGACCTGGCTTCGACGTGGGTTGCGAAACCTGAGGTGCATGCCGAGGTGCAGTGACCTCGTAAATCACTCTGCAAAACTTTAGTTGCCAACGACGACAACTACGCACTCGCTGCTTAAAACCCAGTAGGGTGCCGTCTGACCGGATGTGCTTGTGCGTTCGGGGTTCAGGCGTCGACACACACAAGCTCGCGGCAAGGCAGGCCTGGGGCCGACCCGCTAAAACCTTTCAGGATCGCTGGCTGTTTTCCCTGCCCGTCGGGTAGCAGCCGGCTAAAATAATAGACTGGGATAAGCATGTAGAGCCAACGGCAGAGGACTTGCGGACGCGGGTTCGATTCCCGCCGCCTCCACCATCTCAAAAACCCCAACCGTTCGCGGTTGGGGTTTTTTCTTGCCCGATCGCGCCGGCTCCCGCGTGTTGTCGGGGGTTCCTCGGAGATGTCGGCCGACGGTGTCCCCAAGGCCACGTTGACGTTTTCGGCATGCCAGCATGCAAGCAGAACATGCTTGAAGTCGGTCGTCCCGAGCTTGGCGAATGTTGGCGCGGTGGTTGCGAGCAACCCTTTTGCGTCAGCAACGCTGTGGAGTGTTGGATATGCATACTCCTTGTGGATGGCGATGCTCGCGCCGTTGCCCAGAAGGAGGGTGCTCTAACTTTCTGCGCTGACCGAGGACCAAGCCTGAATATCAACTCTGCCCATAATTTTCACAAGTCGTCATTGTGGGTTGATTTCGCCACGCGAATCCCCACCGCTATGCAACCCAACCCATGCCACACGATCCGGTCTCGTGCAGCCATTCGTGGCCGCACACCTTGCCGCGGTAGTAAACTTCATCGGCAGCGCCCATCATCGACGAGACCCTTCTGTCGTCCTTGTATTCGAGATTGGCATGAGGCTTGGTGCTTCGCGCTGCACATACCAGGGCATTGCAGTCAGCGCACATCGGCGCGGGTGGTCTCGTATCAGCCATGGTGATTGCGCTCACACATCAAACGTCAATTGGCGTCGTCTTCCAAACATCCTGCGCCAAGGCAATGAGCATTGCGTGGCGCTTCTCGATGGACACCGCATTCCAGTTGGGGAAGGCTTCCAGCTTGGCGTTGATCCGCGAGATGGACGTGTTTTGCCCGACGTCGGTCAGCGCCACCAGACTGCGGGTCAGGTAGTTACCGCTCTTTCCGTACTCGGCCTGCTTAGCCTTGTAGAAGTCATTGCCCGCGACGATGTTGATGGGCTTTTCCAGCAAGGTCAGATTGCCGAGGCGATTCTTGTAGTCGTCGTAGACCGCATTCGGGTTTTCTGCCGCCCACGTTGCACGCAGTTCCGCCTTCGGGTTGTCGGGCAGGATGTGCTCGATCTCCAGCTTGGTGAAGGGCTCCAGACTGCCCGCGGTCTTGAGGCCGCTGAACGCCATCTCGACGTGCTGGGTCAGCCGTGCCAGCAAGTAACGTGTGCGGTACTGCTGCATTGAATACAGCGTGAAGCGCTTGAGGGCGTCGGCGAGTTCTTGCGACTTGCTTTCCATATTCTTCTCGAAGCGGTCGGCGACGAAGGCGTTGAGCTGAACCTTTTGCTTCACCGGATCAGTCGTCTCCGCAATCGCGCGGAGCTCGTCGGCCCATTGAGAGAAGCTGCGTTCCAGATCCTTGGTCGGCGTCTTGGTGAAGATGTAGTAGAAGAGGAAGCTCTCCAGCTGCGCCACGAAGTGGTCGAACAACGGCTTCGGAAAGTTCGCCGCTGCCAGCAGCAAGACGTAGTGCAAGCTGAACGCGCCGCCGGCCAACCGCTTGAGACTGTCCATTGCCAGACTGGGCTTGCCGTCATTACCCAGCCCGTTGGCAAAGGCCAGGTAGTGCTCGACGTTGCGGATCACCTTGCGGACGAACTCGAAGGGTTTGCCTGCGTAGTCGCACAGCGCCGCGTTGTCCTTGGCGATGAACCAGTCGTAGATCTCGTCCTCGCGTACCACCGCGTCGCCGCGCTCGTTCTTGATGATGTAGTTGGCCATCAGGAAGTAGCGCAGGAAGCGCAGCGGCTTTTCCTTCTCCTTCTCCAGCGGCTTGGTGATCTTCTTCCACTCGTCTTTGAGCTGAGTGAACTGAGCCTGCTTGACCTGCGTGAACAGCAGGTTCTTGAGCAAGTCCATCGGATTCAGACCTACGCCACGCTCGTTGATGGTCTCGAAAATCTTCAGGGCGCTGCTGACGTCGGTGGAGATCTGGATGAACACCACGTAGTTGGCCAGATAGCCCCAGTATTTCTTCAGCTTGGATGCGTCGTCGTAGTTGTCCTTCAAGTAGCTGTATAGGGTGCTGTAGGCGTTGACCAGATTTTCAAGCGACCCGAAGCTCGTGATACCTGCGGCTTGAATGCCCGCGCGCACGGCCTGCGGGTCAGAGTCCAGTTCCACCAGCTTGGCCATCACTTCGCCCGCGCTTTCGTAACGTGGCTCCAGCTTCAGGTTGGTGTGCACCTCGCCGTCGCTGTCCACATAGCTGGTCGAGATCAACCCGGAAATCATCTGCCGTTGCTGCGGCTCGCCCTGGAATAAATGCTTCAGCGCACACAACAGCAGGAAGAAAGTGGTCAGGCGTTGCTGGCCGTCGATCACCTCGTAATGGGTCTTCTGCTCGGTGGGTGATACCAGAACGGTGCCGATGAAATACTGCCGCGCCGTGCCAGCATCGATCTGCTCGCCGATGTCCTCCAGCAGCTGATGCACTTCCTTGTCGGTCCAGACGTACTCGCGCTGGTAGTCCGGAACGATGTAGAAGCACTCCCGGAATGCTTCCCCGATGCTGTATTGGTGGTTTTCGATGCGTGCCATCTTCTTCCTTCTTCCTTCTTCAAATTGTGCTGCGCAAAGCGACGAACTGGTTACTCGGGCCGGGTTCTACCCCGAAATCACGGACGGTTGTGAAAGGGTTGAGAACTTCTGATCCTGCCTGGCGACCCTTCGCCGCATCCTCGGGTTGTGGAACCGCTCGATGTATTCGAACACATCAGCCCGTGCGGCATCGAGCGTCGGGTACGTCATGCGGTGGTTGAGCATGCCAAAGAAGCCTTCGCATGCTGCGTTGTCCCCGCAGTGGCCCACCGCGCTCATCGAGCACACCAGCCCGTTGGCCGCCACGTAACGCTGGTAGTCGCCGCTTTGGAACTGGCTGCCCCGATCGGAGTGCAGGATCGTTGGGTGGCTGTTTTGGCGCTTCCAGACAGCCATCTGCACGGCCCGGATCACCCTCTGCCGGTCCTGGCGGTGGTGCATCGACCACCCCACGATCCGTTGGTCGAACAGGTCCAGCACGATGCACAGGTACAGCTTGCCCTGGTGGGTCTTGATCTGGGTGATGTCGGTGACCCACTTGGTCTGCGGCTCCAATGCAGTGAAGTCCCGCTCCAGCAGGTTGCGCACGCCCGGCGGCGTCAGCGCCGGCTGGCTGCGCTGACCGCGCCGCTTCGGCCGAGGCCAGCCCTGCAGGCCATCGGCCGCCATCAAGCGCGCTACCCGGTTCGGGCTCGCTGACTCGCCTTCCTCGGCAAGATCTTCCTGCATGCGACCCGCGCCCAGCGTGCCCCGGCTGTCCTCGTGCAGCTCACGGATCCGGCCGAGCAAGCGCTGGTTGTCGAGCTGTCGGGCACTGGGCAGGCGCTTGCTCCAGTCGTAGTAACCGCTGGCCGATACCCGCAGGCAACGGCACATCAGTCGAACCGGAAACTCATCGCGGCAACGTTCGATCACCTGATACCTCAGGATGATCCCTTGGCAAAGAACGTCGCCGCTTCTGGCAAAAAATCCCGCTCCTTCTTCACCCGGGCCAGTTCCTCGTCCCGGGGCGTTCCGGTACCGCCGAAGGCGACCTTGCCCTGACTCTGGGCCTCCCGCCTCCAGCGGGTCAGCAGGGTGTCCCGGATCCCAAGCTCCCGGGCCACCTGGGCACAACTGACGCCCGGCTGGCTCGCCTGCTCAACTGCACCGCGCTTGAACTCCGCACTGAACTTCCTTCGCTTCGACATGAACACTCCTCATGGCCTCGATCGGCCTTCTCGTAAGTGTCCGTGAAAACGGGGTGAACCCAGACGCGGCTACTCCGGCAGATCGTTCAGTTTATAGCTGGTGCTGCGCCCGCCCGCATTCGATTTCCGCAGCACGCCCCGCGCAAGCAGGTCGTTGATGTCGCGCAGCGCCGTGTCCGGCGAGCACTTGGCAATGGCCGCCCACTTGCTGCTGGTGAGTTTGCCTTCGAAGCCGTCGAGCAGCTGGTTCAGCAACTTCACCTGTCGCTCGTTCAGTGGTGTGGTCGCCCAGCGCTGCCAGAACCGCGCCTTGGTCAGTACGGCGTCGAGCGTGTGCTGTGCCTGATCGACGGCGCGATGGAGCGTGTCGAGGAACCAGGCAAGCCACTCGGTGACGTCCATCGACCTTTTTTGGGTCCGCTCCAGGATGTCGTAGTAGGCCTTGCGTTCGCGCTGGATCTGCGCCGACAGGCTGTAGAAGCGTTGCGGGCTGCCGTCGGCGCGTGCCAGTAGCAGATCGCCGATGGCACGGGCGATACGGCCATTGCCGTCGTCGAACGGGTGCAAGGTGACGAACCACAGGTGGCCAAGCCCGGCCTTGAGCAGCGGCGGGGCGTTCGATACGCCATTGACCCAGTCGAGGAATCGGCTTGTTTCGGCTTCAAGGCGATCGGCCGGCGGTGCCTCGAAATGCACCTTCTGGCGGCCGATGGGGCCAGACACCACCTGCATAGGGCCGCTGGCATCGTCGCGCCAGGCGCCAACCTTGATCTTGGCAAGGCCGGAGTAGCCGGTGGGAAACAGCGCGGCATGCCAGCCGAACAGCCGCTCCCGCGACACCGGTGCATGACAGTTGGTGGTGGCATCGAGCACCATCTCGACCACGCCCTCGACGTGCCGATCCACCGGGGCCAGGGCGCCGATGTCCACGCCCAATCGGCGCGCGATGCTCGAACGCACCGATTCGACGTTGAGCTGCTCGCCCTCGATCTCGCTGGTCTTGACCACGTCCTCGGTGAGCGCGGCCAGGCTGGCCTGATCGCGCAGCGCCATGCCCACGTCGGCCAGACGGCCCATCAAGAGCCCCTGGGCGCGACTGACCTCGGCCATTGGGCCGGCCAGCGCTGCCAGGTCGAAGTGCCAGTTCGGCCAGTCGCTCGCCTGCCAGATGTACTTGTAATCTCCGCTATTCATGCGGAGATTGTGGGCCGCAATCCCCGCATGCGCAAGTTATTCGCCGCATGTTGTGCGGTGATAGAGGGCGCCATTCGCCGCACCACGGGCTGTCTTGCCCCGGAATGGGTGTAAATGGGTGCCTGTTTGGAGGCGAGCCCCACCTTATATTTCCCGATCGGGAAATATATTGCCAAGCCACGGCCTACGCACACGCAACATTCCCGATCGGTAAATATCGATTGCCCAGAGGCCGGTTGTGGTTGATAATTTCCCGAACGGGAAACTTGAAAAGCCATGACATCCATTCGATCACCTCAACAACTCGGCGACGCAGTTCGTGTCGCTCGCAAGCAGCTCGGGTTGACTCAGCCCCAGTTGGCCCTGGCGGCAGGGGTTGGTGTGCGCTTCATCGTCGACCTTGAAGCTGGCAAGCCCACCTTGCGACTGGAAAACGTGCTGCGGGTCATCGATGCCCTGGGTGGGGAGATCCAGTTGAGCGGATTGCCCTGCGTTGCGGCCGACGATCGAAGTGAGGGCAGCGACCATGGCGCCTGAGCTGGAAGTCTGGCTTTTCGCCGATCGTGTCGGCACCCTGGCGCTGGTCGATGGACGACTGAGCTTTTGCTATGCGCCCGGCTGGCTGTCGCGGCCAGACGCCGTTGCCTTGTCCGCCTCGCTGCCTTTGCAAGCGGAGCCGTTCGACGATCGCAAAACGCGCCCCTTCTTTGCCGGTCTGCTCCCAGAGGGGCAGATGCGCCGTCTGATTGCGCAGCAGTTCCAAGTTTCGGACCGGAACGACTTTGCGCTGTTGGATCACATCGGTGGCGAATGCGCCGGGGCCGTGACGCTCCTGGAAGCCGGACAGGCGTTGCCCGCGCCCGCCCACGGTGAAGACATTCAATGGCTGAGCGACGAGGAAGTGGTTGTCATCCTGGATGAATTGCCGCGTCGCCCCATGCTGGCAGGCAAGGATGGCTTGCGGCTTTCCTTGGCGGGTGCCCAGGACAAACTGCCGGTGGTTTTCGATGGTGTACGCATCGGATTGCCCCTCAATGGCACGCCGAGCTCCCATATCCTGAAGCCCGCTATCCACGCCATTGAGGACAGTGTGGTCAACGAAGGATTTTGCATGGCACTGGCTGAGGCCATGCAGCTCAAACCGGCAAAGTCAAAAGTTCACCTTGTGTTGGATCGCTCGTTCCTGTTGGTTGAGCGCTACGACCGAATGATCGATGCCCAGGGGCGCCGGCAACGCCTTCATCAGGAGGATTTCTGCCAGGCGCTTGGCGTGGTGCCTGAAATGAAATACCAGAATGAAGGTGGCCCCGATCTGGCCCAATGCTTTGATCTGGTGCGCCGTGCGACGCGCCCCAGTGCGCCGCAGGTCCTGCGTCTGCTCGACTACGTGATCTTCAATGCGCTGATCGGCAATCATGATGCGCATGCCAAGAATTTTTCACTGCTGTATTCAGGCAAGGCACCCGTTCTGGCGCCGCTCTACGACGCGCTCTCGACCGCGGTCTATCCCACACTGACGCCGAAGATGGCGATGAAGATCGGCAGAAAACAGACGTTCAGCGAAGTCCAGGCGCGGCACTGGGACCAGTTCGCCGAAGGCGTAGGCTTTACCAAGGCTCAAGCCAAACGGCGCATCCTGGAGTTGGCAAAGTCACTGCCACCCACCGCGCACGAACTCCAATCCGCCAGTGGACACCGCTTTGCCGGAAATGCGGTGGTCGGGCGAATCATTGCCTTGATCGAACAGCGCTGCGCCCTGACGATTCGGCGGCTCACCGACCCCGCCGCCGAAAATGAAGCGGCCGCCAAACCATCTGCCTGAGCCATTGGACGGACGCGGCTTCGATTCCCATATTGGAAATTGAACTGGCCCCGAGGAGCAGACGAAGTCAGGATCGATCGCGGCGCTCGGCTTGCGTCGCGCCCGGCGGTTCGCCTGGAACTTCGCATTTGGCTACCGGGCGTCCGGCATGACCCCGATCAGTGCCCCGCGCGTACGTGGTTCCTACACTGCTGTGTGCCGCTGCACCGGACCGGAGCCCGTCATGGCCGACACGCTGATCCGAAAGGCCGCCCGGGGCAGCCTCGCATTGCCTAACCTGGCCGATTACTCCGCCACGTGTGCCAGCTTCAATTGGGGCGTGGAGCGCCTGGCCCTGCGCGGTCTGCCGGGCGGCGGCATCAACATCGCCTTCGAGGCGCTCGACCGGCACGTGCAAAACGGCCGTGGCGGGCAGGTGGCCTTGCGTTGCCTGTCGCGTGACGGCGTGGCGCGCGAGTTCACCTACGCCGGGCTGGCGGCCGAAGCCAACCGCTTCGCCAATGTGCTGGCCGCGCTCGGGGTGGGCAGGGGCGAGCGGGTGTTCAGCCTGCTGGGGCGCGTCCCGCAGCTGTATGTGACGGCGCTGGGTGCGCTCAAGGCCGGCGCCGTGTTCTGTCCGATGTTTTCGGCTTTCGGCCCGGAGCCGATCCGCGCCCGGCTGGAGCTGGGCGGCGCCCGCGTGCTGGTGACCACGCCACAGCTGTACCAGCGCAAGGTGGCGGCCCTGCGCGATCAATTGCCGCAGTTGCAACACGTGCTGCTGGTGGGCGACGCCGCCAGCGCCGGCAGCGACACGCAAAGCCTTGCGACGCTCATGGCCAATGCCGACGACAGCTTCGACATTCCACCCACCGGCGGCGAGGACATGGCCCTGCTGCACTTCACCTCCGGCACCACCGGCCGGCCCAAGGGCGCCGTGCACGTGCACGCGGCGGTGTTGCAGCACTACGTTACCGGTCGGCTGGCGCTGGATCTGCACCCGGGTGACGTGTTCTGGTGCACCGCCGACCCCGGCTGGGTGACCGGCACCTCGTACGGCATCATCGCGCCGCTGGTGATCGGCGCCACGCTGGTGGTGGATGCCGAGGAATTCGACGCCCAGCGCTGGTACGGCATCCTGCAGGAGCAGAAGGTCGACGTCTGGTACACGGCGCCGACCGCCATCCGCATGCTGATGCGCCTGGGCGACGAGCTGCCGGCGCGCTTCGACCTGTCGCGGCTGCGCTTCATGGCCAGCGTCGGCGAGCCGCTGAACTCCGAAGCGGTGATCTGGAGCCAGCGCGCGCTCGGCCAGCCGTTTCACGACAACTGGTGGCAGACCGAGACCGGCGGCATCATGATCGCCAACTTCGCCGCCATGGACATCAAGCCCGGCTCCATGGGCAAGCCGCTGCCGGGCATCGAGGCGGCCATCGCCAATGTCGCCAAGGACGGCCGCCTGGAGTTCGTCGAGCGCCCCGGCGAGCAAGGACAGCTGGTATTGAAGGCCGGCTGGCCGTCCATGTTCCGCGGTTATCTGGGCGAGGAAGAGCGCTACCGCAAGTGCTTCGTCGGCGACTGGTACCTGTCCGGCGATCTGGCCCGCCGCGACGCGGACGGCTACTACTGGTTCGTCGGCCGCGCCGACGACGTGATCAAGACCTCCGGCCACCTGATCGGCCCATTCGAGGTCGAGGACGTGTTCATGCAGCACCCGGCGGTGGCCGAATGCGGCGTCATCGGCAAGCCGGATCCGGTGGCCGGCGAGATCATCAAGGCCTTCGTGGCCCTGAAACCGGGCTTCGAGCCGGATGCGGCACTGCACGACGCGCTGCTGGCGCACGCCCGCAAGCGCTTGGGCGCCGTGGTGGCGCCCAAGGAAATCGAATTCGCGCCCAGCCTGCCCAAGACGCGCAGCGGCAAGATCATGCGCCGGCTGCTGAAGGCGCGCGAACTGGGCCTGCCCGAGGGCGATACCTCGACCCTGGAGAACGCCTGATGGCCCTGCCGGACGCCGATACCGCACACGCCCTGCTGCGGCACATGCTGCGCATCCGTGCCTTCGAGGACGCCTGCGCCGAGCAGTACAGCGCCACCCGGATTCGCGGCTTCCTGCACCTGTACAACGGCGAGGAAGCCATCGCCGCCGGCATCATCCCGCTGCTGGACGCGGCCGACGCCATCGTCGCCACCTACCGCGAACACGGCCACGCGCTGGTGCGCGGCGTCGACATGGGCGCCGTGATGGCCGAGATGTTCGGCAAGCAGGAGGGCTGCAGCCACGGCCGCGGCGGCTCCATGCACCTGTTCGACGCCGCCGCGCGCCTGTACGGCGGCAATGCCATCGTCGCCGGCGGCCTGCCGCTGACGGTCGGACTGGCGCTGGCCGACGCCATGCAGCAGCGCCCGCAGGTCAGCGTGTGCTTCTTCGGCGAGGGCGCGGCGGCCGAGGGCGAGTTTCATGAGTCGCTGAACCTGGCTGCCCTGTGGCGCCTGCCGGCGCTGTTCGTGTGCGAGAACAACCAGTACGCCATGGGCACGGCGCTGGCCCGTTCCGAGGCCGAGACCGACATTCACCTGAAGGCCCGCAGCTACGGCCTTGCCTCGGCGGCCGTGGACGGCATGGATCTGCTCGCCGTGTGCGAGGCGGCGCAAACCGCCATCGCCTACGTGCGCGGCGGCCACGGTCCGTACCTGCTCGAATGCCACACGTTCCGCTTTCGGGCGCACTCCATGTTCGACAGCCAGCTGTACCGCGACAAGGCAGAGGTCGAGCGCTGGCGCGCCCGTGACCCGATCGACCTGTTCGAGCGCGAGGCGCGCAACCTTGGCCTGCTCGCGGACGACGCACGCGCCGCGCTGCAGGCCGAAGTGGACGCCGAAGTGGCGGCGGCGGTGGCCTTTGCCGAGGCCGGCACACTCGAACCGGTAGACCGGCTGACGCGCGACGTCTACACGGACCAACCGGCATGAACGCCGCCACCCTGACCTACCGCGAGGCGATGCGCCAGGCGCTGCGCCAGGCACTGGCGAGCGACCCGCGGGTGTTCCTGATGGGCGAGGACGTCGGCCGCTACGGCGGCTGCTACGCCGTCAGCAAGGGCCTGCTGGAGGAATTCGGCGAGGAGCGCATCCGCGACACGCCGCTGTCGGAATCGGCCTTCACCGGCGCCGGCATCGGCGCGGCGCTGGGCGGTATGCGGCCGATCGTCGAGATCATGACCGTCAACTTCAGCCTGCTGGCACTGGACCAGATACTGAACAACGCCGCCACGCTGCGCCACATGTCCGGCGGCCAGGTGTCGGTACCGTTGGTGATCCGCATGGCCACCGGCGCCGGCCGGCAACTGGCGGCGCAGCACTCGCACAGCCTGGAGGGCTGGTACGCCCACATCCCGGGGTTGAAGATCGTCGCCCCGGCCACCGTCACCGATGCCCGCCACATGCTGGCCGCCGCGCTGGCCGATCCGGACCCGGTGATCGTGTTCGAGCACGTCATGCTCTACAACGCCGAGGGCCCGCTGGACGCGGTCGATTCGGTGCCGCTGACCGGCGCCGCCGTGCGCCGGCCCGGCCGGGACGTGACGCTCATCAGCTACGGCGGCAGCCTGCCCAAGACGCTGACCGCGGCCGAGCAGATGGCCGGCGACGGCATCGAGGCGGAGGTCATCGACCTGCGCTGCCTGCGCCCGCTGGACGACGCCACGATCATGGCCTCGGTGCGCCGGACGCGGCGGGCGGTGATCGTGGACGAGGGCTGGCGCAGCGGCAGCCTGGCGGCGGAAATCAGCGCCCGCATCGTCGAGCAGGCCTTCTACGACCTGGACGCGCCGCCGGCGCGCGTGTGCAGCGCCGAGGTGCCGATTCCGTACGCCAAGCACCTGGAGGATGCCGCCCTGCCGCAGGTGAATGGCATCGTCGCCGCCGCGCGCGGGGTACTCGGGCGTGGCTGATTTCGTCATGCCGTCGCTGGGCAGCGACATGGAAAGCGGCAAGCTGATCGAGTGGCGCATCAAGCCGGGGGACCGGGTCCGGCGCGGCGACATCGTGGCGGTGGTGGAGACGCAGAAGGGCGCCATCGACGTCGAGATCTTCGACAGCGGCGTGGTCGAATCGCTGGTGGTGCCACCGGGCGCCGAAGTGCCGGTCGGCACCGTGCTGGCCACCGTGCGCAGCGACGGCGAGACGGCGCCAGAGCCACCCGCCACAGCCGCCGCACCAATGCATCCGCCTGCACCAGCCGCCGCTCCTGCACCACCGGCTGCGCCGGCCCCGGCGCCTGCCATCCCAAGCGGCGAACCGTCCCCGCGCGAACGGCTGCGTGCCTCGCCGGCAGCCCGCCAGCGCGCCGCCGCGCTGGGCATCGACCTGGCCACGCTCACCGGCAGCGGCCCCGGCGGCGCCATCACGCTGGCCGACGTCGAGGCGGCACCTGCAAAGCAGCCGGTACGGGAGCCCCGTGCCAGCCCGTCGGTGCGCCAGCGGGCGCTGGAACTGGGGATCGATCTGGCGCAGGTCACCGGCAGCGGCGCCAAGGGGGCGATCACCGTGGCGGACCTGGAGCGCGCCGCGGCCAGTGCGAAGCCGGCGGCGCCCGCCCGACCATCCGCCGCGCCGTTCGAGCCCGACGCCATGCGTCGCGCCATCGCCGCCGCCATGGCCCGCTCCAAGCGCGAAATCCCGCACTACTACCTGGCCACCACGGTCGACTTCGAGCCGGCGCTGCGCTTCGTCGAGCGCGTCAATGCGCAGCGCGATCCCGAACAGCGCCTGCTGTACGCCGTGCTGCTGATCAAGGCGCTGGCGCGGGCGCTCAAGGAAGTGCCGGAACTGAACGGCTTCTGGCGCCAGGAGCGCTTCGAGCCATCAGCCGCTGCACATGTCGGCGTGGCCGTGGCGCTGCGCCGGCGCGGGCTGATCGCGCCCGCCCTGCACGACGTGGCGGACAAGGATCTGGATACGCTGATGACGGAGCTGAAGGACCTGGTGCAGCGCGCCCGCGCCGGCGGGCTGCGCAGCTCCGAACTGACCGACCCCACCATCACCCTGTCCAGCCTTGGCGACAACGGCGTCGAGACGCTGTATCCCATCATCACCCCGCCGCAGGTGGCAGTGGTGGGTGCGGGCTCCGTGGTGCGCCGGCCGTGGGTGGTCGGCGAGGGGCTGGCCGTGCGCCGCGTCATCACCCTCACCCTGGCCGGCGATCACCGTGTCAGCGACGGCCACCGCGGCGCGCTGTTCCTGGCGGCGCTCGACCGCCTGCTGCAAAAACCGGAGGAGCTATGACCGAAGCCGAACTGCGCGAGCGCCTGCTCGCCATCCTGGGCGCCATCGCGCCCGAGGCGCGCGAGATCGACATCGACCCCGAGCAGAGCTTTCGCGACCAGCTCGACATCGACTCGATGGACTTCCTGAACTTCGTCACCGCCGTGCACAAGCAGCTCGGCGTGCCGATTCCGGAACTGGACTACCCGCGCCTGGCCAGCCTCAATGGCGCGGTGCATTACCTCATGAAAAAGCTGCCGGGCTGACGCCGCCGCCCAGTCGCGACGCGGCCACTGCGCCCAGCCGGCGGCAACACATACCTCGCGGGACCGCCTAGAATGCCGGGCGCTTCGGACCGGGTGCCCATCGGGTCCGCCAATCACCAGCAGGGTGTCTTGAAAGTCGCGACCTGGAACGTCAATTCGCTGCGCGTGCGTCTGCCGCAATTGCTCGACTGGCTGGAGCGGGCGGCGCCCGACATCGTCGGGCTGCAGGAAACGAAAGTCGCCGACGAGGAGTTTCCGGTAGCGCAGCTGGCGGCGGCGGGCTACCGAGCGGTGTTTGTCGGTCAGCGTACGTACAACGGCGTGGCCTTGCTCAGTCGCGAGCCGCCGGGCACCCCGCTGATGGCGCTGCCTGGGCGGCTTCAGGACGAGCAGAAGCGCTTCGTCGCCGCCCGTTTCGGCGCGTTGGACGTGGTGTGCGCTTACGTGCCAAACGGCAGTGAGGTCGGTTCCGACAAGTACGCGTACAAGCTCGGTTGGCTGGAGGACTTGCGGCGCTACCTGCAGGCGCTGCTGCGCGAGTCACCCAAGGTGCTGGTGATGGGCGATTTCAACATCGCCCCGGCCGATATCGATGTGCACGATCCGGTTGCCTGGCAGGGTCAGGTGCTGGTCAGCGACCCCGAGCGGGCAGCCCTGGCCGGGATCATGGCGCTGGGTCTGCACGACACGTTCCGGCATCTGAATCCGGACCTGCGGGCGTTCACCTGGTGGGATTATCGTGCCGCCGCATTCCGGCGCGACCATGGGCTGCGCATCGACCACATTCTGGCCAGTACGCCGCTATTGGGCGCGTGCCGCGCCTGCCGGGTGGAGCTTGACCTGCGCCGTGCCGAGCGGCCGTCGGATCACGCGCCGGTGTTGCTGGAACTGGACGCCGCCGCGCTGGCCTGACCGGACGGCGAGCTGCTGCGGCAGGCGCGGGAGCGGCGGTCAGTCGTCGGCGATCCCCAGTTCCTTGATCTTGCGGGTCAGCGTGTTGCGACCCCAGCCGAGCAGCAGGGCCGCGTCCTGGCGACGCCCGCCGGTGCGCTCGAGCGCAACGCCGATCATCAGCCGCTCGAAGGCCGGCGTCAGGTCGTTCATGACGCCACGCTCGCCGCAGGCCAGGCGTCCGGCGGCCCAGCGGCGCAGCGCGCTTTGCCAATCCTCGTCCAGCGTCGCCGGCGCGCCGACCACCTCGGTCGGCAGGTCGTCGATCCGTACCACCTGCGTGGGTGTCATGACGGTCAGCCAGCGGCAGACGTTTTCGAGTTGGCGCACGTTGCCGGGCCAGTCGAAATGGCTGAGCCGCTCCAGCACCTGCGGGGCGACGGTCTTGCAGTCGACCTGCAATTCCTTCGCGGCGCGGGTCAGGAAGTGCAGCACCAGGCCCGGGATGTCCTCGCGCCGTTCGCGCAGCGGCGGCACGCGGACGCGCACCACATTGAGGCGGTGCAGCAGATCCTCGCGGAACTTGCCGGCCTGTACCTGCAGTTCGAGATTCTGGTGGGTGGCCGCGATCACCCGCACGTCCACCTGCAGCGGCGCGTGGGCGCCGACCCGGTAGAACTCGCCTTCCTGCAGCACGCGCAGCAGTCGGGTTTGCAGTTCGGCCGGCATGTCGCCGATCTCGTCCAGAAACAGCGTGCCGCCATGCGCCTGTTCGAAGCGTCCGCGGCGCAGCGCCTGGGCGCCGGTGAAGGCCCCGCGCTCGTGGCCGAACAGCTCGGATTCGAGCAGTTCGCGGTTGATGGCGGCCATATTCAGCGCGATGAACGGCCCGCTGCTGCGCGGGCTGTGGCGGTGCAGGGCGCGCGCGATCAGCTCCTTGCCAGTACCCGACTCGCCGGTGATCAGCACGTTGATGCTGGACCGCGACAGGCGCCCGATGGCCCGAAACACCTCCTGCATGGCCGGCGCGGAACCGATCATGTCAGACGGCGCGGCCGGTTGCGGCTGCTCTGCGGTGGTCGTGTTCTCGCGCCGCTGCGCGATGGCCCGGCTGACCAGGTCAACCGCATCGTCGATGTCGAACGGCTTTGGCAGGTGCTCGAAGGCGCCACCCTGGAAGGCCGACACCGCGCTGTCCAGATCTGGGTAGGCGGTGGTGATGATCACCGGTACCTTGGGCGCGCGCTCGCGCAGCTCGGCCAGCAGATCGAAGCCGCTGCGACCGGGCATGCGCACGTCGGAAACGATCGCATCGGGCTCGTCACCGGCCAGGGCCGCGCTGGCACGTTCGGCGTCTTCGAACTCAATGGCCTGGAAGCCCGCACTTTGCAGCGCGCGGCACAGTACCCAGCGTATCGAACGGTCGTCATCGACCACCCATACGCGTCCCTGGCGATTCATCGGCGTTCTCCGGCAATCGGCAGCAGCACGGAAAACACGGTGTTCCCCGGCGCGCTGTGGAAGTTGATGCAGCCTTCGTGCCGACTGACCAGGGACTGAGCAATCGACAGGCCAAGCCCGGTGCCGGTGCTGCGACCGGTGATCAGCGGATGGAAAATCTGTTCGCGCAGGTGCTCCGGCACGCCCGGGCCGTTGTCGATCACGTCCACCTGTACCAGCAGGCGGTGGTGCCGGCCGGCGATGGTCATGCGGCGGCGTACCCGGGTGCGCAGCACTACCCGGCCGGGGCGGCAATCGGCTTCGTCCACCGACTGGACGGCATTGCGGACCAGGTTCAGAAACGCCTGTATCAGCTGTTCGCGGTCGGCCCACAGGTCCGGCAGGCTGGGGTCGTAGTCGTACTCGATGCTCAGTTGCGGCGGCAGGTCGGCGGCCACCAGCGCGCGGACCCGTTCCAGCACCTCGTGCACGCTGACGCGGGCCATCTCGGGTGCCAGTTCTGGGCTGAGCATGCGATCGATGAGTTTCTTCAGGCGATCGGCTTCGCCGATGATGATCTGCGTGTACTCGGCAAGCTCTGGGTCGGCCAGTTCCCGCTCCAGCAGCTGAGCGGCACCGCGCAGGCCACCGAGCGGGTTTTTGATCTCGTGTGCCAGGCCGCGCAGCATCAGCCGGTTGGCTTCCTGCTGGGCCAGCAGCTGGCTCTCGCGCTGGGTATCGCCAAGCGGGCCGGTGGCTGCAATTTCAAGGATGAGTCCTTTGGCATCTGGCCCGTCGAGCGGCGTCAGCCAGCAGTTGAAGCGTTTGGCGGGGTTGCCGGGCAGCTCGAAATTGAGGTCGTGCCGCAGCACCGGTTGCTGACGCTCGAGGGTTTCCGCAACCAGGGCGGGCAGGGCCGGATCATGCAGCAGGTGCCCAAGCGGCTGGCCGCGCAACTGGCGGGCACTTGCGCCCAGCAAGATCTCGCCCGCCTGGTTCAGGTAGGCCACGCGCTGCTGGTCATCGATGACCAGCACGGCCGTTTGCAGGTTGTCCAGTACCGCACGCCCGGCGTGGTCGGTGCTGGCGACATCGTGGTCCAGGGGGATTTGCATGGGCAGATCGCGGCAAGAGCAGATGCCGCTGAAGGATGTATCAGCTGCCGCTGCGGGGTGGTGGTTTGCGGGCCGGAAGGTTCAAGGACTGGCGTTTGAAATGAAAGCGGATGGCAGGGCTTTGCTTCAGGTCCTTGCCCTGCGCGTCGCGAATGACGACCGACAGCTCGTACGTGCCGGGGTCGAGATCCGTCAGGGCAAAGCCGCTGGCAGGGACGCCATCGCCTTGCGCCACGCCGTCCAGCAGCGGGACCAGTACATGTCCCTCGGCAAGCGGCGGGACGATCCGTGCCTGCACCCTCACCGGTCCTTGCGCGAACCAGTGCACGGAATCGTTGGCCGGTTCGGTGATCAGCAAGGTGGTGTAAGCCTCGGTCTTGTCGGCCTCAGTGGGCGACGCGGTGGCAGCGGCTGGCTTTGGTACTGCCGTCGCCGCGGGCTCACTGGCGGCCGGCAGGTCGATATCGATCTCGCGTGCGCCCGGGCTGGGCTGGTCCGAGAACACCGTCGAGCCGTCCGGTCCCTTCGACTGATAAACCCGCGTCGCCAGACCCGGCAGGGGCAGGGTCAAAACAACGAGACAGAACACTACCGGGCGGAAAGAAATCATGCTGACGCCCAATCGATATGCCGACGGCTGAAATATCCCGTGGGGGCTTCTCGCGAAGCCCCCACGGGATGGGTCAGCAACTGTAGTACATGTCGAACTCGACCGGATGGGTCGTCATGCGCACGCGCGTGACGTCCTGCATCTTCAGCTCGATGTAGCCGTCGATCATGTCGTCGGTGAACACGCCGCCTGCGGTCAGGAAGTCACGATCCGCGTCCAGCGCGTCCAGCGCCATATCCAGCGAATGGCACACCTGCGGGATGGCCTTGGCTTCCTCGGCCGGCAAATCGTACAGATCCTTGTCCATCGCCTCGCCCGGATGGATCTTGTTCTTGATACCGTCGAGGCCCGCCATCAGCATGGCGGCAAAGGCGAGGTAGGGGTTGGCGGTCGGGTCCGGGAAGCGCACCTCGATACGCCGAGCCTTGGGGCTGGACACCCACGGGATGCGCACCGAGGCCGAGCGGTTGCGGGCCGAGTAGGCCAGCATCACCGGTGCCTCGAAGCCGGGCACCAGGCGCTTGTAGCTGTTGGTGCCCGGGTTGGTGAGGGCGTTCAGCGCCTTGGCGTGCTTGAAGATGCCGCCGATGTAGTACAGCGCCAGTTCCGACAGGCCGCCGTACTTGTCGCCGGCAAACAGGTTCACACCGCCCTTGGACAGCGACTGGTGTACGTGCATGCCGCTGCCGTTGTCGCCGACCAGCGGCTTGGGCATGAAGGTGGCCGTTTTGCCGTAGTTGTGGGCGACGTTCAGCACCACGTACTTGAGCACCTGGACCTCGTCGGCCTTGCGCACCAGGGTGTTGAACTTGACGCCGATTTCACACTGACCGGCAGTGGCGACCTCATGGTGATGCACTTCCACTTCCAGGCCCATCTCCTCCATCGCCAGCACCATTGCGGTGCGGATGTTGTGCAGGGAGTCGACCGGGGGCACCGGAAAGTAGCCACCTTTCACGCCCGGCCGATGGCCCTTGTTGCCAACATCAAACGCGGTGCCAGAGCGCCAGTGGGCTTCCTCGGAATCGATTTCGACGAAGCTGCCGCTCAGGCCGGCACCCCAGCGCACGTCGTCAAAAATGAAGAATTCCGGCTCCGGGCCGAAAAACGCCGTGTCGGCGATGCCGGTCGATTTCAGGTAAGCCTCGGCGCGGCGCGCCACGGAGCGCGGGTCGCGTTCGTAGCCCTGCATGGTGTGGGGTTCCAGCACGTCGCAGGTGATGTTGATCGTGGCCTCGTCGGTGAACGGGTCCATGACCGCGGTCTGCGTGTCGGGCATGAGCACCATGTCGGATTCGTTGATGCCCTTCCAGCCGGCGATGGACGAGCCGTCGAACATCATGCCGCGCTCGAAGAAGTCGCCATCGATGCGCGCGGTGGGGATGGTGAGGTGTTGCTCCTTGCCGCGCGTGTCGGTGAAGCGAAGGTCGAGGAACTTGACGTTCTGCTCACCGATCTTCTTGAGCACATCAGACGCTGACATGTAGGTACGCTCCTTAGGGCGGATTGCTGACTAGGCGAACGGGAAAACAGCCCGGGCGGATGTCCGGTCGGACATCGACTTTCGGGCCAATATGAGGACGAAGGCTGGAAAGCAGCAGATGTGCCAAGCCAGTATCCGCACATGGCCGGCATTATCCACCGAAAATACCGCTTCAGCATTCACCAAGTTGGTGCATGCATATCACGCATGCTCCACAAAGGGGCGGCCGCCAGGTGGCTTCGATTCCTAGAACAGATTTGATTCCTGCGCCGGTGTCGGCGTGTCGTCCGGCGCCGAGGTTTGGGTCGCCAGGATGGCAGGCAGCCGATCGGCACTGAACCACTCGAACAGCGTGTCCGGTCCGCTGTCGACTGTTCGCTGGCCGCTGTGACGGTCGATTCGCAGCGCGACCAGGCCGGCGGGTGCCGGCGGGTAGCCGACCGGGAGCTCCGGCAGTATTGCCGACATGAAATCCATCCAGATGGGGAGCGCTGCGCGGGCGCCGGTTTCGCCCTTGCCAAGCGATTGCGGTTGATCGAAGCCGACCCATGCCGTGGCCAGCAGGTGGCTGTTGAAACCGGCAAACCAGGCGTCCCGCTCATCGTTGGTGGTGCCGGTCTTGCCGGCCAGGTCGGCGCGTCCCAGGCTCTTGGCGCGTACGGCGGTGCCGTGGTCGATCACATCCCGCAGCATGGAATTGAGGATATAGGCATCGGTGGCGGGCAGCACGCGGGGCGCGTGTGTCACCGCATCGGTTGCTGCGGGGTCGACTGCGCAATCAGCCTCGCAGGACACCACCTGCGGGGCCTGCCACAGCACCCGACCCTGCGAATCCAGCACGCGCTCGACCACGTAGGGGTCGACGCGAAAGCCGCCGTTGGCGATCACCGCGTAGCCGGCGGCAAGCTCCAGCGGCGTGACGGAGGCCGTGCCAAGCGCCAGCGATAGGTTGGCCGGCAAGCGCTCGGCCGCGAAACCGAACCTGAGGCAGTAGCGGCGCGTGAAATCGACGCCGACCGCGTTCAGCAGGCGCACGGAAACCAGATTGCGGGACTGCGCCAAGGCCTCACGCAGGCGCGTCGGCCCGTAAAAGCGGCCGGTGTAGTTCTCCGGTCGCCAATACCCGTCGGGGGTTTCGGCCGGGAAGGCCACCGGTGCGTCATTGATGATCGATGCCGCCGTATAGCCGGTGGCCAGGGCCGCTGCATAAATGAACGGCTTGAACGTGGATCCGGGCTGGCGCTGCGCCTGTAGCACCCGGTTGAAGCGGCTGCGGTTGAAGTCGTAACCGCCGACCAGGGCGGTGATTGCGCCGGTGCCAGGCCGCAGGGCCACGAATGCCCCCTCCACCTGCGGCAGCTGGGCAAGGCGCCATCCGTCGGCCCCCTGCGACAGGTAAACGACGTCGCCGCTGCGCGGCTGCCAGCGGGCGCCAAAGCGATCGGCGCTCCGGTCGCCCAGATTGATGGGGCCGGCAGCCGACAGGTATTGGCCGCTCGACAGGCGCACGGCTGGCAGCAGATCTGCGGCCGTGGGCAAGGCACGCAGGCGGGCCTGCAGCTGTGCCTGATCGCCCAGTTCGGTGTCCGGCAGGCGGCCGATCGGCCCACGGAAACCGCGTCGGCGGTCGTAGGCTCGCAAACCCGACCGAAGCGCCTGATTGGCGGCCCGCTGCTGTGTGCCGAGGATCGTGGTGATGACCTGGTAGCCGTTCTCGTACGCGGCGTCGCCATAGCGTTCCAGCATCCAGGCGCGCGCCATTTCGGCGACATGGTCGGCTTCGAGTTGCGGCGCGAAGCCGTGGTGACCGGCCGTGTCCACATGCGCCAGCGCACGGCGGTAGCCGTCCGCGTCCAGGTAGCCCAGGGCATGCATGCGTCCGAGCACATAGTCGCGTCGTTCGAGTGCGCGTTGGCGATTTACCAGCGGGTTGTCACGCGAGGGCGCCTTAGGCA
Source organism: Immundisolibacter sp. (assembly GCF_014359565.1). NCBI lineage: Bacteria > Pseudomonadati > Pseudomonadota > Gammaproteobacteria > Immundisolibacterales > Immundisolibacteraceae > Immundisolibacter > Immundisolibacter sp. The sequence continues at coordinate 54,344 of NZ_JACIZD010000007.1, forward strand.
GCCCTGCCAGCAGCGCCATCTCAGCCACGTCGAGTTGGTCGACCGGTCGTCCGTAATAAAGCTCGGCAGCCGCGCCGAAGCCATAGGCCCGGTTGCCGAGGAATATCTTGTTCACGTAAAGGCCCAGAATCTGGTCCTTGCTCAAGTTTTGCTCAATACGGATCGCCAGCAGAATTTCGAGCGCTTTGCGACGAAACGATTTTTCCCGGCTCAGATAAAAATTGCGGGCGACTTGCATCGTGATGGTGCTGCCGCCCTGGCGCATTTTTCCTGTGCGCAGCAGTTGCCAGGCCGCCCTTGCCAGGCCGCCGGTGTCAAATCCGGGATGTTCGAAAAAATTGGCATCTTCTGCCGCCAGGATTGCCTGCACCAGATGCTCGGGCAGGGCGCCGCCATCGAGTGGCACGCGCCGCTGGTCGCCGAACTCGGCAATGCGTTGCCCGTCCAGGGAGTAAATCCGCAGCGGCTGTGCAAGCCGGGACTGGGCCAGCTGATCGACCGCCGGCAGCTCCCGTTCGAGCAGGAGGTATCCGCCGACGGCCACCAGCGAAAGCAGTAAAGCGAGGTTCGCGATAGCCGCCGCGACCACAGGCGACCAACGCTTCATAATGGTGCTGGGGTCCCGACAAGTCGCCGGAGTGACGCAGCCCCAGGGCGGTTACCCGGCACCCTGGTTCCGTGGCACAGGCGGCACACTAAATGGAGCAGTCCGGGCGGGGGGTATGCCGATGCCGCCCGGCGCCTATTGAATTTCTGGTCCGGTTGTTGCGTTGGCAAACGGCGGGCCAGGCGAATTGTGATGCGCCGGGCCGGGGCGCCGGGCGGTTGCACAACGGCTGGCGTTTTCCTCAGCACCCTGTGATATAAACGCTCAAGCCTTGAGCGCAAGGGTCGATAGCTGTGGCAGCGGGGGGTCGCTGGGGCGATCGGGCGGGGGACACCCAAGGTTCGGGTAATCACTTGATTCACAATATCTTTAAACAAAGAATTCCGCCGTTGCTGGGGCTCGATATTAGCACGTCGGCGGTGCGGCTCCTGGCCCTCGACAGCACCTCCAGGGGGTTCCGGGTGGAGTCCTGCGCGCAGGTTCGGTTGCCGCACGGAGCGGTCGCCGAAGGGTCAGTGGCGGATGCAGAGGCCGTTGCGCGGGCCGTCGGCGAAGCGTTGACCCGGGCCGGCAGCAAACGTCGTCGCGTTGCCCTGGCGGTTTCGGGATCGCAGATCATCAGTCGCCAGATCGCCATGCCGGTGGATTTCTCGGACGCTGATATCGAACAACAGATCACTTTGGAGTCGGATCAGTACATTCCATACCCACTGGACGATGTCTATTTCGATTTCGTGGTCCTGGGTCCAAATGCTCGCAACCCGCAGACGGCGGATGTGCTGCTGATCGTTGCCCGAAACGAGGTGGTTGACAAACGGCTCGAGCCGCTCTCGGCAGCAGGACTTGCTGCCGCGGTCGTAGACGTCGAAGCGTATGCGCTGGAATCGGCCTTTCCCCTGATTGCGCCGCAGATGCCACCCACGGCGCGCACCGGTGTTACCGCAATGGTGGATGTCGGTGCTTCAACCACGACACTGAACGTCTTGCAGGGTGGTGTCACGCTGTTCACGCGTGAACAGTCCTTCGGTGGCGAGCAGCTGCTGCAGCAAATCCAGGAGCGCTATGGTCTGGCCTATCCCGAGGCCAGCGCGGCCCTGCTGGAAGGCAGTTTCCCCGAAGAATGGCGCAGCACCATCATCGAGCCATTTCTGGACTCCTTGGCCAACCAGGTCGGACGTTTGTTGCAGGTGTTTTTTTCCGCCACCGGGCAGTCTTCATTGGATCACATCGTGCTCAGCGGCGGCTGTGCCGGGTTGGCCGGAGCAGCTGGAATCGTGGGTCGCTATCTCGGGCTGGATACCAGAGTCGGTAATCCGTTTCTGGGGGTGGAGTTTGCGCCGGGCATTGACGCTGCCCGCTTGCGCGAACACGGTCATGCCTGGATGATCGCGGCGGGTCTGGCCATGCGGAGCACGACCGATGTCTCGCGTTAACCTGCTGCCATGGCGGCGCGTGCGCAGGCAGCGCCGGCAGAACGAATTTCTGGCGATGCTCGGGGCCGGAGCGCTTGCCGCTGTCGTAATGGTGGTGGTGTGGCAATTGATCGCGTTGGCGGCGGTTGGCCGGCAGGAAGACAGGAACAACATCTTGCGTGGCGAGATTGCTCTCTTGGACATAAAAATCCGTGAGATTAAGGATCTGCAGGCACAAAAGGCAAAGCTGCAGGCAAGGATGGACGTGATCCAGGAATTGCAGGTCAAGCGCCCGATGTCGGTACGCCTTTTCGATGCCTTGGCGCGCAGCACGCCGGAAGGTGCATTTCTTACCAACTTCGTGCAGCGCGATTCGACCCTCAGCTTGCAGGGTTGGGCCCAGTCGAATGCACGCGTGTCCACCTACATGCATCAACTGGACGACTCCGAGCAGTTCGATCCTTCGACGTTGCTTGTTGCGCGCGCTGGCGAGTACCGCGGCATGCACGCGAGTCAGTTCGAGCTTCGGGTGCCGCAACACGTAGCCAAGGACGAGCCAGCGCAATGACTCTGGATGATCTTCGCAAGTTCGATCTTCGCAGTCTGGACGTGCGTGACATCGATGTGCGGGCGGCCGGGGAATGGCCGCCGGCGGGCAAGATGTTTGCCATCGCGCTGGTGGGTTTGCTGATACTGATTGCCGGCTACTATTTCGTCATCAGCAAAACGCTGGAAGATCTCGAGTCGCGGCGCCAGGCCGAGCAGCAGCTGCGGCAACAGTTTGTCGTCAAGTACCGACAGGCAGTCAATCTGGACGCGTACCGCGAGCAGCTGGTCCAGCTCAAGGAGAGCTTCGAGACCATGCGCCGGCAGTTGCCGGACAGCAACGAGATTGCAAACCTGTTGGTCGAGATTACCCAGGCCGGGCTGGGGCGCGGTCTCGAGTTCAAGCTGTTCCAGCCCGGCGAGGCACGTCCGGTCGGATTCTATGCGGAATTGCCCATCAGCATCGAGGTGACGGGTACCTATCATCAGCTGGCGGAGTTCGCGAGTGATGTCGCCGGTTTCCCGCGGATTGTGACCCTGCATGACCTCAGCTTGACGCCGGTTGGCAAGGATTCGAATTTGTTGGTCATGAAGGGCATGGCCAAGACTTACCAATACCAGGACGAGGACAAACCTTGAGCGGGGGCCGTAGTGCGCTGTTGACTCTGGTCTGCCTGGCGCTGGCCGGTTGCGGCAGAAGTCATGAGGATCTGTATGCCTGGATGGATGAGGTCAGGGCTTCGGAGAAGGTGTCGATTGATCCGTTGCCGGTCCTGAAGCCCTACGAGCAGTTCGTTTACAAGCCGGACGACCTCAAAGACCCTTTCCTGGACACGCTGGAGGAACAGCGGATCGAGAATGTCGCAGACGCAGGCGCCCAGGGGCCTCGTCCCGACCTCGATCGGCGTAAGGAAGCGCTGGAGGCCTATCCCTTGGATGCGCTGCGGATGGTCGGTACGCTCAGTCGGGCAGGCGCGACCTGGGCATTGATTCAGGCGCCGGATCAAACCATCAGCCGGGTCGGGGTTGGGAATTACATTGGCGAGAACTACGGCCGTGTGACGCAGGTCGAGCCCAGCGTGGTGCAGTTGGTCGAGCTCGTTCCAAATGGCACCGGCGGCTGGATGGAGCGTCAGGCATCAGTAGCAATCGTGGAACAGTAACAGTATGACGATGGCCAGGGAGATGAATCAAATGAAACGTCGTCATCGGTCTTTGTTCCGAAAGGCCGTCAGTTGGTCGGCGGTCATGCTGCCGATGCTGCTGCTGAGCACCGGCCTGCACGCGGTGACGCTGACCGGCATCGACCATGCGCCAACCCCGGCCGGGGGGCTGCAGTTGCAAATTCAGGCGGACGGTGAGTTACCGTCGGGCAACACTTTTATGATCAGCGATCCACCGCGCCTGGTTGTCGACCTGCCGGCGGTGGGTTCCTCGCTTGCCCAGCGTACCCGGCAGATCGACTCCGGGGCCGTGCAGAGCGTGACGGTGGTGCCGGCGGAAGGTCGCACGCGGCTGGTCGTGAACCTGAATCAGGCGGTGCGATGGACCACGCGGCCCGCTGGAAACAAGCTCCTGATAATGCTCGAGGCTCCTTCGTCCGCGGGCATGGCGGCGGTTCGCGCCGGGACCGGGGCCGCGGTGTCATCGGGCGCGCCGCGCGTCAGCGGGGTGGATTTTCGCCGCGGCGAGCGCGGTGAAGGCCGCGTCGTCGTCAGTTTGTCGTCGCCGAATGTGCAGGTGGACACCCGCCCGCAGGGTGGGCGTGTGGTCATTGATTTCAAGGGCGTTGGCCTGCCGGCCGAGCTCAGCCGCCGCCTTGACGTGACCGATTTTGCGACGCCGGTGACGCGGGTGGAAACCCGCCAGTACGCCGGGGGCGTGCGGATGGAAGTGGCCACTACCGGGCCGTTCGAGCATCTGGCCTACCAGGCGAACGGACTGTACACGCTCGAAGTCTCTCCGGTGCGTGATGACCCGGCCGCGCTGCGGAATGTGAAGAAGGCCTACGTCGGGGAGCCCATATCGCTCAATTTCCAGACCATCGAGGTGCGCGCGGTGCTGCAGTTGCTGGCCGACTTCACCGGCAAGAATCTGGTCGCTGCCGACACGGTTGCCGGAAACATCACGCTGCGCCTGCAGAACGTTCCCTGGGATCAGGCGCTCGACATCATTCTGACCACCAAGGGCCTGGGCAAGCGCGAGGACGGCAACGTCATGTGGATCGCTCCGGCCGAGGAGATCGCCGCGCGCGAGCAGGCAGAGTATGAAGCGCGCCAGAAGCTGGCAGAGCTTGCCCCGCTGTACACGGAATTCATGCCGGTCAATTTCGCCAAGGCGACGGATGTGGCGGGTTTGCTCAAGAACGCAGACCGCAAGGTCCTGACCGAGCGCGGCAACGTAACCGTCGATGAGCGCACCAATACGCTGATCGTCAACGACACCGAACAGAAATTGGCGGAGATCCGCGAGCTGATGAAGGTGCTGGACGTGCCAGTCCGGCAGGTGTTGATCGAGTCGCGCATCGTCAATGCCAGCACCAACTTCAGCAAGAATCTCGGCGTCCGCTTCGGTGCCAGCGACACCCGCGACATCGCCGGCGGGACAACGGCGGTTTCGGGCACGCTGCAGGGCACCCAGCAACTGATTAATAAGGAGACCTTGACGGCGGGATTCGGCAGTGGTGATCCGAACGGTCGACTGAACGTCAACATGCCCGCCCAGCGCTTGCAGGGCGTACCGTTCAACCCCACATCCATCGGTCTTGCCATCGCCAAGCTACCCTTCGGGCGCTTGCTGGAACTTGAACTGTCGGCGCTGCAGGCCGAGGGTGAAGGGGAAATCATCTCGAATCCGCGTGTGGTTACGTCGAACCAGAAGGAGGCCGTCATTTCGCAGGGCACGGAGTTCCCTTACCAGGAAGCGTCGGCCAGCGGCGCGACCAACACGGAGTTCAAGGAAGCCGTGTTGCAGTTGAAGGTGACGCCGCAGATCACGCCGGACGATCACATCATCATGGATATCGAGGTCAATAAGGACGCTCTCAATACCACGGCCACCAACAACAATGGTGAGCCGGCCATCGACACGCAGAAGGTGCAGTCGCAGGTGCTGGTGAACGATGGCGAGACCATCGTGATCGGCGGCATCTATGAGCAGACCAAGGTAAACAACGTGGTCCGCACGCCGTTTTTTGGCGACCTGCCCTACGTCGGAATGCTGTTTCGCAACCGAAGCGGCAGCAACGAGAAGAAGGAACTGCTGATCTTCGTGACGCCCAAGATCGTGCGCGAGGGATTGGCCACCGCCAGTCCCTAAGGCACCGACTGCATGGCGCGGCGCAGCATTTTTCTTGTAGGCCCGATGGGGGCCGGCAAGACGACGGTCGGGCGTCGGCTGGCGCAGAGTCTTGGGCTGGAGTTCTTCGACAGTGACGAGGAAATCGAGCGTCGCACCGGCACCACGATCCCGATCATCTTCGAGATCGAGGGCGAGGCCGGTTTTCGCAAGCGCGAACATCAGGTGCTCAGCGACCTGACAGCCTTGTCCGGCGTGGTGCTGGCTACCGGTGGCGGCGCGGTGATGCTGCCGGAGAACCGGGAACTGCTGCGCAGCCGTGGTACGGTGGTGTACCTGCGAACTTCGGTCGCCGAGCAGTTGCGCCGCACGCGAAGTTCGACTCATCGCCCGCTGTTGCAGGCCGACGATCCTGAGCAGCGCCTGCGCGATCTGGCCGAGATGCGCGAGCCGCTGTACGAATCCGTGGCGGACATCGTGGTCGAGTCACCGGGCCGCAAGGTGGGCGCCACTGTCAAGGACGTTCTGGATCGTTTGGCGGATGCGCACTTTACGACTCGACCTGGCTGATCGCAGCTACCCCATTCACATCGGCTCCGGCCTGCTGGACGACGCGGCGCTGTACCGCCCGCATATCCTGGGTCGGCGGGTGGTGGTGGTCAGCGACAGTCAGGTGGCGGGGCTGTATGGGACGCGGGTGTGTGCGGCGCTGGCCGATTACCGGCCGCTGTTGCTCCAGTTCCCGCCGGGGGAGGGTTCCAAGACCCTGGAAACCTACGCCGCGCTCGCCGACCAGCTGATCGAAGGCCGTTTCGACCGGCGCGTGGCCTTGGTGGCGCTCGGTGGCGGCGTAGTCGGCGACATGACGGGCTTTCTGGCAGCCACCTACCAGCGTGGCGTCGACTTCATCCAGATACCCACCACACTGCTCGCGCAGGTGGACTCCTCGGTCGGCGGCAAGACCGGGGTCAACCGGCCGGGCGGCAAGAATCTGCTCGGTGCCTTCCATCAGCCGCGCTGCGTGCTGGCGGACACCGGCACGTTGAGCAGTTTGCCCCGACGTGAAGTGGCGGCCGGGCTTGCCGAGGTCATCAAGTACGGATTGATTGCGGACGCGCCGTTCCTGTCCTGGATCGAGCGGGAACTGGACACGCTGTTCGAGGGCGACGACGTTGCGCTGCAGCATGCCATCTACCGGTCCTGCCAGATCAAGGCCGCGATCGTCGCCGCCGACGAGCGCGAGTCCGGCCAGCGGGCGCTTTTGAACCTGGGCCACACCTTCGGGCATGCGGTGGAGGCGGCAACCGGGTATGGCGCCTGGTTGCACGGCGAGGCGGTGGGCCTGGGAATGCTGATGGCGGCCGATCTGTCGCATCGCTTGGGGCGCCTGCCTGCCGAGGCGGTTGCGCGCGTAGCAGCATTACTTGAACGTGCCGAATTGCCGACGCAACTGCCGCCCGACATAGCCACCGATACGCTGCTTGGCTACATGGCGGGCGACAAAAAAGTGCAGGACGGGCAACTGCGGCTGGTGGCGCTGGATGCGATTGGTCAGGGCGTGATCGTCAGCGGCGTCGAGACAGAGGTTCTGGCGGCCGTAATCGACGCCGCACGGGCGTCCAGGGCCGCCTGATGGCGCTGGCCCCGTACGCGGCGAGCGACCACAACAGCCGCGGCCGGCGTCATGCCGAGCCGGCACCCGCTGATCGCACCGAGCATCAGCGCGACCGCGACCGGATCATCCACTGCAGTGCATTTCGGCGTCTCGAATACAAGACGCAGGTGTTCGTCAACCACGAAGGCGACATGTTTCGTACCCGCCTCACGCACTCGCTGGAGGTGGCGCAAATCTGTCGCTCGCTGGCGCGCTCGCTGGGTTTGAGCGAAGAACTCGCCGAAGCCATCTCACTGGCGCACGACCTGGGCCACACGCCCTTCGGCCACGCCGGGCAGGACGCGCTGAACGCCTGCATGGCCGACTACGGCGGCTTTGAGCACAACGTGCAGTCGCTGCGTATCGTCGACAGCCTGGAGCAGCGCTACCCGACGTTTCCGGGCATCAACCTGAGCTTCGAGACGCGCGAGGGCATCCTCAAGCACTGCGCGCCGCAGATCGCGGCCAAGCTCGGCGACGTCGGCGAGCGTTTTCTGAGCGGCGGGCAGCCCACGCTCGAGGCGCAGCTGACCAATCTTGCCGACGAGATCGCCTACAACTCGCACGACCTGGATGACGGCCTGCGCGCGGGCATGCTCAGCTTCGAGCAACTGGCCGACGAGTCGACCTTCTTCAAGACCCACCACGATGCCGTGCACCGCGAATTCGGCGCGCTGCCCGGCAGGGTCGGTCAGCACGAGATCATCCGTCGCATCATCAAGGCGCAGATCGCGGACTTGCGGGAAACCAGCGCCGCGCGGCTGGCCGCGGCCGGCGTGACGAGCCTGGACGCGGTGCGGTGCAGCGCCGGTCCGCTGATCGCCTTTGGTGATGCCATGCGCGCCGACAACGACCGGCTCAAGGCCATCCTGAACCGGCGCGTTTACCAGCACTATCGCGTGCGGCGCATGAGCAGCCGCGCCCGGCGCGTGGTCACCGACCTGTTCGGCGCGTTCCTGGACGACCCTTTGCTGTTGCCCCCCGATTCTCTGGCCCGCGTCGAGCAGCGCGAGCGGGATCACGGCCGGCGTGGCCGCGCGCGCGCGGTGGCCGACTACGTCGCCGGCATGACCGATCGCTACGCCCTGGCGCAGCACTCGGCGCTGCTGGGCAGCGTGCCGGACTGACGGCGGTCGGCGCGTTTACCGTCCACGGCGGGCTGTGCCAAGCTTGCGGCGTCAGCAGGCCGCCCACGATTCACACCAGCCACACAGCGAGGAGCGCACGGTGCGCGAACTGACCCTGGAAGAAGTACAGACCATCCTCACCGAGGGTGTGGCCCTGGCCCGTGCCAAGGGTTTTCCGTCCACCGTGGCGGTGGTGGACATGGGCGGCAATCTGCGCGGCGTGCTGCGCCCGGAGAAAGGCCGCATCGCCAATCCGGACATTGCCATCAAGAAAGCCTGGACCGCTGTGGCGCTGCACCGCAGCACGGCCCAGGTGCGCGAACTGATGATTACGCCGGACCGCTTCGGCCATGGCCTGCAGTTCACCGACGAGCGTTTTTGCATGGTGGCCGGCGGCTTTCCGATCAAGGACGAGGCCGGCGACATCATCGGCGGCGTCGGCACCAGCGGCGGGCCGGTGGAGCTGGACATCGAGTGCTCGCTGGTCGGCCTGCGCAAGCTCGGCTTTCCGACCGATTCTGCCGATCCCCTGGCGGCCACGGCCAAGCCCGGCAAGGCTGGCAAGACCGTCAAAGCGGCAAAGGCGGCAGCTTCCGCGAAGGCCGTCAAATCCACCGCGCCGGCCGGTGGCGGCGCCAAACGCAAGACGAAGTAAGGAGGTTCCCATGCTTTATGCAATCTGGATCGAGGATGTGGCCGACAGCCTGCCGCGGCGCCTGAAGGTGCGCGAGGCGCACCTGAACCGCCTGCGCGGCTTCGTGACCGAGGGCAAGGTGAAAATGGCCGGCCCGTTTCCGAGGGTGGCCGGCGAGGATCCGACCAAGACCGGTTTTGCCGGCGGCCTGATCGTGGCCGACTTCGACAGTGCGGAAGCCGCCGAGCAGTGGTTGAAGGAAGACCCCTACTACGCCGAAGGGGTGTTCAAGAACTACTGGATTCAGCCGTACATCAAGGTGTTGCCGGCGGACTGATGCGGTCCGCCGGGCGCCGCGCTGGTACGCCGTCGGCGCGCGGTGCGGGGATCTTCAGTCAGCGCGCCACGCGGCCACTTTCTGACCGGCGGCCTGGTTCTTTCCGCATCACGGAGCGCGCATGTCCGCCGCCGTTGCCATTGCTGCCGTGTCGGAGCTCACGCCCGGTCGGTATCCGGAGCGTTCGACCCACAGCCTGTATCAGGCCGCCATCGCCCGGCTGCTGGCCGAGTGGCCCATCGAGCCCGGCGACATCCAGGGTCTGCTGGTGGCGCCGGCCGGCATGGCCGACGGAGTGTCGGATAACATCTTCGTGCACGAGCGCCTGGTGGAGGAACTGGGCCTGGAGGCGACGTTTGCCGAGACCCTCAACGTCGGCGGCTCCACCCATGCCGTGATGGCCACCCGCGCCGCGCTGGCCATTCGCGCCGGTCTTGCCGACGGTGTGCTGTGCGTGTCGGCCGGACGCTTTCCGAACGTGGGAGGCGGCGGTGCGCAGCGCAACACGCGCATCTTTGCCCACCCGGATTTCGACAGCCTGTACGGGCCGTACATCCCGCCGATCTACGCCCAGGTGGCCACGCGCCACATGCATGAGTACGGCATCGGCCGCGAGGCGATGGCGGCGGTTGCGGTCGGCCAGCGCGCCTGGGCCTTGCGCCACCCGCAGGCGCTGATGGCGCCAAAGGGCCCGCTCAGGCCCGACGAGGTGATCGAATCCCGGCCCATCGCCTCGCCGTTTCACCTGCTGGACTGTTCGGTGCCCTGCGACGGCGGCGGGGCCTATCTGGTCGCCGGCGAGCGGCTGGCCAGGCGGCTGAATCCGCGGCCGGCCTGGCTGCGCGGGTTTGGCGAAATCCACCGCCGCGCCAACATCAGCCAGTTGCGATCGCTGGACGACGTGGGCGGCCAGGCGGCGGCCCGGGTGGCCTACCGCATGGCAGGTCTCACGCCCGGCGACGTGCGCCTGGCGCAGCTCTACGACTCGTTCAGCTACAACCCGATTCTGGGTGTCGAGCACATGGGCCTGGTGCCGGCCGGGCAGGGCGGGCGGTTTTTCCTGGACGGCCGCGGCGCGCCGGGTGGCGACCTGCCGGTCAACAGCAACGGCGGCCTACTGTCGTTCGGTCACACCGGCGACGCCTCCGGCCTGTCGGTGATCGCCGAGGCGGCGCTGCAGGTGATGGGCCGTGCCGGCGAGCGGCAGGTGACGGCGCCTGTCGCACTGGTGCATTGCTACGGCGGCATGATGAGCGAGCATGCCGTGCTGTTGCTGGGGGATGCGCCGTGAGCAAGCTGCTGCCGAACATCGATGAGCTGACGCGGCCGTTCTGGGACGCCGCACAGCAAAGGCAGCTGCTCATGCAGCGCTGCGCCGATTGCGGTGCCTACGTCTGGCATCCGCAGCCCTGGTGCCGCGCCTGCTACGGGCAGCGCCTGGCCTGGCAGCCGCTGCGCGGAGATGCCGAACTGTTCACCTACTCGGTGGTGCACTACGCGCCGCTGCCGGGCTATGCGACCGAAGTGCCTTACGTGCTGGCCACGGTGCGCCTTGCCGAAGGCCCGCAGATGATGAGCAACCTGGTCGGCTGCGACTGGCGGCAGGTGCGCATCGGCATGCTGCTGCGGGCGTGCTGGGAGGCGCGGGCCGACGGTTTTCTGGTGCCGCAGTTCGAGCCCGCGTCATGAGTGCGCCACAGGTGCCATGGAGCCAGACCGCGGCGGAGGTGACCAGCGGGCTCGGCGTCGATCCGGCGGTCGGTCTGGATTCGGGACAGGTGGAGCAGCGCCTGCGGCGGGATGGCCCGAACCGCCTGCCTGAGGTCAAGTCGCGCAGCCTGGCTGCCATCCTGTGGGCGCAGCTGCGCAGTCTGCTGGTGGGCCTGCTGGCGCTGGCGGCGGGCATCGGTTTCCTGTTCGGCGACACCGTGGAGGCCTACGCCATCCTGGCGGTGATCGCGCTGAACACGGCCATCGGTTTTTTCAGCGAACTGCGGGCGGTGCGCTCCATGGAGGCGCTGCGCCGGCTGGGCGTCACCACCTGCCGGGTGCGTCGCGAGGGCGCGCTGCAGGAGCTGCCTGACGAGGCGCTGGTGGTGGGCGATGTGGTGCTGCTCGAGGGCGGCGATCTGGTGCCGGCCGACCTGCGTGTGCTGGACAGCGCGCGCCTGCAGGTGGACGAATCGGCGCTCACCGGCGAGTCCCTGCCGGTGGCCAAGCATGCCGATCCGGTACCGCCCGGCACGCCCCTGGCCGAGCGCGCCTGCATGCTGTACCGGGGCACGGCGGTCAGCGCCGGCACCGTGCTCGGCGTCGTGACCGCCACCGGCGTTGCCACGGAACTGGGCATGATCAGCCGCCTGGTGGCCCAGGCCAAGCCGCAGGCGACGCCGCTGGAAAAACGTCTCGACCGCCTCGGCCAACGCCTCGCCGGGCTGGCGCTGCTGATCGCGGCGGCGATCGCGGCCACCGGTCTGGCCGCGGATCGCGATCTGATGCTGATGGTGATGACCGGCATCGCGCTGGCCGTCGCTGCGCTGCCGGAGGGTCTGCCGGTGGTGGCCACGCTGTCGCTGGCGCGCGGCATGCACCGCATGGCGCGCCGCAACGCCCTCATCAATCGCCTGGCGGCGGTGGAGACACTGGGCGCCACCAGCGTCATCTGCACGGACAAGACCGGCACGCTGACCCAGAATCGGCTCACCGTCACGCACCTGGTGCTGCCCGGCCCAGGGCCGCTGGAGGTGCCCGCCGATGCCGTGCCGGCATCCCTCGCCGCGGCGCGGGACCGGCTCCTGCATGCCGGCCGCTTGTGCAACAACGCCGCCCTGCACGGCGACGGTGGCGTCGGCGATCCGCTGGAAGTGGCCCTGTTGCAGGCGGCCCGCGGCATAACGCTGGCGGACCCGGAGCGTCTGCGCGAGGAGCCCTTCGATCCGGTGCGGCGCCTGATGGCCACCGTGCACCGCGTGCCCGGTGGCTACCGGGTCGCGGTCAAGGGTGCGCCGGAGGCGGTATTGGCGCGCTGCGTGGCGGTGGCCGACGGTAGCGACTCGTCGCCGCCGCTCACCCAGACGCTGCGCGAGCAGTGGCTGGCCGCCAATGACGCGCTGGCCGGGCGCGGGCTGCGCGTGCTGGCGCTGGCCGAGCGCTACTGCAACGACGTGGCGGTCGATCCTTATGCGGACCTGACCGTGCTGGGCCTGGTCGGACTCATGGATCCGCCGCGCGGTGACGTGCTTGCGGCCATCGACCAGTGCCGGGCCGCCGGCATCCGGGTGGTGATGGTGACCGGCGATCAGCCGGCTACGGCCAACCATGTGGCTCAGACGCTGCATCTGATCGAGCCCCACGCCGATGGCCCGGTCGCCGGGGTGCTGCCCGGCGAGGCCCTCGAACGCCCGCAGGATTTCGGCGGCGAAGATGCAGTCCTGGCCGCGACCGTTTTTGCGCGCGTCAGCCCGGCGCAGAAGATGGCGCTGGTGACGCGCCTGCAGGCGCGCGGCGAGGTGGTCGCCATGACCGGCGATGGCGTCAACGACGCGCCGGCCCTGAAGCAGGCGGATATCGGCATCGCCATGGGCCTGCGCGGTACGCAGGTGGCGCGCCAGGCAGCCGCCATGGTGCTGCGCGACGATGCCTTCTCCAGCATCGCCGCAGCGGTGGCGCAGGGGCGGGTGATCTTCGGCAACATCCGGCGCTTCGTGGTGTACCTGCTGTCCTGCAACCTGAGCGAGGTGCTGGTGGTCGGGCTGGCGACGCTGGCCGGTGGGCCGCTGCCGCTGCTGCCGCTGCAGATCCTGTTTCTGAATCTGGTGACGGACGTCTTCCCGGCGCTGGCGCTGGGGGCCGGCGAGGCCGACGGCAGCGAGATGCGCCAGCCGCCGCGCCCATCGGGCGAGCCGCTGCTGACCCGGCAGCACTGGTGGCAGATCGTCGGCCACGGCGGCAGCATCACCGCCGCCACGCTGCTGGCCTTTGCGCTGGCTCTGAAGCTGCTTGCGGCTACGGCGCAGCAGGCGGTGGTGGTGGCGTTTCTGACCCTGGCGCTGGCGCAGCTGTGGCACGTGCTGAACATGCGCCCGGCCGGCAGCGGGCGACTGGACAATGCCGTCACGCGCAATCCTTACGTGTGGGGCGCGCTGGGCCTGTGCCTTGGCCTGCTGGCGTTGGCCGTCTACTGCCGGCCGTTGGCGCAGGTGCTGCATCTGGCGCCGCCGGATGCGCGCCAGTGGGGGCTGATCGCGGCAGCGAGTCTGCTGCCGCTCTTGCCGGGAATGCTGCGGCGCTGAGGTGGCCCGGTAGCCGTTCGGCCTTGCGGTGTCCGGGCGTCGCGGCGGCGGTTCGCGGCCGCATCCTGCATACAATCGCCGCCGGGCGGCCCCATCGGCGGGTGTCGTCGGCTCGGCTACCCCTCTCAGGTGATGGTCATGAACGAATTGAGTGCATTGTTCGAACCGGTCCGGATTGGCAGCCTGGCCCTGCCCAACCGGGTGGTCATGGCGCCGATGACGCGCTCGTTCTGCGGTGAGGCCGGAGTGCCCGGACCGAACGTGGCGCGCTATTACGCTGCCCGCGCCGCGGCCGGTACGGGTCTGATCTTCACCGAGGCCACGGTGGTGGACATGGGCCCGGCGCGCGGCTACCGGGGCGTGCCCGGCCTGTGTGATGACGCGCAGGAAGCCGCCTGGCGGGCCGTGGTGGATGCCGTGCACGCGGCCGGCGGCCGGATCATGGTGCAGCTGTGGCACTGCGGGCGGCTGTCACACCCGCGGGCCACCGGCGGCGCCCAGCCGGTTGCGCCCAGCGCCGTGGCGGCGAGCGGGCCGTACATCGACGTGGCGGACCCGTCGACCTTCGACGGGCACCTGAGTTACGTCGAGCCGCGGGCGATGACGCAGGCCGACATCAATGCCGTGACCGGCGAATTTGCAGCCGCTGCCGCCCGCGCGCAACGCGCCGGCTTCGACGGGGTGCTGTTTCACGGCGCCAGCGGCTACCTGATCCAGCAGTTCTTCAACGCCGACAGCAACCGCCGCGACGACGCCTACAACGGCGACACGGCCGCTCGCGCGCGCTTTGCCTGCGACATCGTGCGTGCGGCCCGCAGCAAGACCGGCGCTGGCTTCGCCTTGCTGATGGGCCTGTCGCAGTTCTCGGTCAGCGATTACGGCTGGGTGACCTGGCCGACGCCGGCCGACCTGGCGGTGACGGTGAATTGCCTCAAGGCGGCCGGGGTCGACGGCTTTCATGTCGCCGCGCATCGCATCGAAACGCCTGGCTTCCCCGCCGCTGCCGACCCGGCCGGGCACGGCCTGGCCTGGCATGTGCGTCAGGCCTCCGGCCTGCCGGTCAGCGCCGCCGGCGGGGTGACCTACACCACCACCATCGGCGAGTCTCTGATGGGCGCCGACAGCCAGATTGCCGATCCGGCCCAGGCCGCCCGCCTGCTGGCCGATGGCGATGCCGACCTGATCGCGGTCGGCCGTGCCATGGTCGCCAACCCGGACTGGGCCGCCAAGGTGCGGGCCGGACGCTGGCAGGAGCTGGTGCCGTTCCGGCGCGAGGTCCTGGCCACGCTGGTCTGAGCGCCTGCGCCGGGATGCAGCGGCAACCGGAACCGGAACTCATGGACGCGGCCGAGCAGGCCGCGGCCTATGCCAGTGCCGATTTTTCCGCTCCGCACCAGTTCCTGGTCGATCAGATCAGCCGCCTGTTGCCGGTCCTGCCAGTGGCAGCGCGGGGGCTCGACCTGGGCTGCGGACCGGCGGACGTGAGCCTGCGCTTTGCACGCGCCTTTCCCGGCTGGCAGATCGATGGCGTGGACGGCGCCGAAGCCATGCTGCAACTCGGCCGGGCGCAGGTGGCTGCCGCCGGGCTCGCGGCGCGGGTGCGCTTGCACCGGGCGCTGCTGCCAAACGACCCGCTGCCCGGTGCCGGCTACCAGGTCATCCTCAGCAACAGCCTGCTGCACCACCTGCACCGGCCGCAGGTGCTGTGGCGGGCGGTGCGCGCCGCCGCCGCGCCGGGCGCGGCGGTGTATGTCACGGACCTGCGGCGTCCGGCCGATGCGGGCGTCCTGCGACATCTGGTCGACACCTACAGTGAGCCTGAACCGGCGGTACTGCGGCGCGATTTCGAGGCCTCGCTGCGGGCGGCGTTCACGGTGAGGGAAGTGCAGACCCAACTCGGCCTCGCCGGGCTGCAGGAACTTGTCGTGCGCGAGCTGACCGATCGCCATCTGGCGGTATTCGGGTACCTCCGCTGATCGATACGGCAGTGACCTGCGACGGGCGCTGTTGACGTTGATTACCGTCCAGTGGGTGTCATGCACACCCCCTATAATCGCCCGCCTGATGCTCGGCGCATGCGCCGTGGCCTGTTTCACACCCGCCCTGAGGACCCGTCCGATGAACACGACCGAACTGGAAGCCACCGTGCGCGCCATGACTGCCCGCGGCAAGGGCCTGCTGGCGGCCGACGAGAGCAGCGGCACCATCAAGAAGCGCTTCGACAGCATCGGTCTTGATTCCACAGAGACCAGCCGCCGCGATTATCGGCAGATGCTGTTCACCACCGAGGGGCTGGAACAGGCGATCTCGGGCGTGATCCTGTACGACGAGACCATTCGCCAGAGCACCGATGACGGCCGCAATCTGGCGGGCATCCTGCAGGCCAAGGGCATCGTGCCGGGCATCAAGGTCGACAAGGGCACCCTCGCCATGGCGCCGGGCAGCACCGAGAAGCTGACCGAAGGTTTCGATGGCCTCGCCAAGCGCTACGAGGAGTACTACCGGCTGGGCGCCCGCTTCGCCAAATGGCGTGCGGTGTACAGCATTACCGACCAGCTGCCCTCGGCGCGCAACATCCTGCTGAATGCCCAGGGCCTGGCGCGCTATGCCGCCATCACCCAGCAGTCCGGCCTGGTGCCGATCGTAGAGCCCGAGGTGCTGATGGACGGCGCGCACACCCTCGAGCGCTGCGAGGAGGTCACCACCGCCGTGCTGCAGGCCGTATTCCAGGCACTGGCCGTCGAAGGTGTGGCGCTGGAGCTGATGGTGCTCAAGCCCAACATGGTGATTTCCGGCAAGGAATGCCCGGTACAGGCCAGTGCCCGGCAGGTGGCCGAGGCGACGGTGCGCTGTTTCCGGCGCACAGTGCCGGCGGCGGTGCCGGGCATCATGTTCCTGTCCGGTGGCCAGGGCGACGTGCAGGCGACCGAGAACCTGAACGCCATCAATGCGCTGTCGGCGCACCACCCGTGGGTGTTCAGCTTCTCCTACGGCCGCGCCCTGCAGGCGCCAGCGCTGAAGGCCTGGGGTGGCAAGAAGGAAAATGTCGCCGCCGGCCAGCGGGCGCTGCACAAGCGCGCGCTGCTCAACGGCGCTGCCTGCCGCGGCGAGTACCAGGCGCAGATGGAGCAGGCAGCCTGAGACCAATGCCGAAACCGGCCGGCCGAATGTCCCGCTGGGCCGATCGCGCATGAGCCCACGCAGCGGCGTGCTGCTGGTCAACCTCGGCAGCCCGGCGGCGCCGACGCCCGCTGCGGTGCGGCGCTACCTCAAGCAGTTCCTGAGCGACCGGCGGGTTGTGGACCTGCCGCCGCTGCTGTGGCAGCCGATCCTGCGCGGCATCATTCTGACCACCCGCCCGCGCCGTTCGGCGCGGCTTTATCAAAGCGTGTGGACCGCCGAGGGCGCGCCGTTGGTGGTGAACACCCGGCGCCAGGCGGCAGGTCTGGCCACGCGGTTGGCCGGGCAGGGCGTCGCGGTGGCGTTTGCCATGAGCTATGGCGCGCCGTCGCTGGCGGAAGGACTCGCGCAGCTGGCCGGCTGCGAGCGGGTGCTGGTGCTGCCGATGTTTCCGCAGCATTCGGCCAGCACGCAGGGCGCCGTATTCGACGCCCTGGCGGCGGCGCTGCGACCCGCCATGCGTCTGCCGACGCTGCATTTCGTGGCCGATTTTCACGACCATCCGGGTTACATCGACGCCCTGGCCGCGAGTGTGCGGGCGCACTGGGCGGCTCACGGCCGGGGGGATCGCCTGCTGATGTCCTTCCACGGGTTGCCGCAGCGCAACGTCGACCGCGGCGATCCCTATGCCGGGCAGTGCATGCGCACGGCGCGCCTGCTGGCCGATGCGCTGGAGTTGGACGATGACCAGTGGCAGCTTGCCTACCAGTCCCGCTTCGGCAAGGCGCGCTGGCTGGAGCCGGCCACCGACGCCACGCTGCGTGCCTGGGGCGCGCAGGGCCTGGCGCGCGTGGACCTGATCTGCCCCGGTTTTGTTGCCGACTGCCTGGAGACGCTGGAGGAAATCGCCATCGGCGGTCGGCACATCTTTCAGGCCGCCGGCGGTGGCCAGTTCCAGTACATTGCCAGCCTGAATGACAGCCCGGCCTGGCTGGATGCGCTGGCGGATCTGGTGCGCGCTGCCGACCGCGATTGACGGAGTTTTCACCATGCACGCGAATGTCGATCCGGCCGAGACCGCCAAGTTCGACGCCCACGCCGGGCAGTGGTGGGACACCCGCGGTCCGCTGCGCACGCTGCACGAGATCAACCCGGTGCGCCTGGCCTGGGTTGCCGGGCACGTTCGCCTGGATGGGGCACGGGTGCTCGACGTGGGCTGCGGCGGCGGGGTGCTCAGCGAAGCACTGGCGCGCGCCGGGGCAACGGTGACCGGCATTGATCTTGCCGCCGACGCCCTGGCCGCCGCGCGCGAGCATGCAGGCGCGCAAGGCCTGGCGATCGATTACCGGCAAGTGTCGGTAGCGGACCTGGCGGCGAGTGCGCCGGGCGGTTTCGACGCGCTGACCTGCATGGAGCTGATCGAGCATGTGCCGGATCCGGCCGCTCTGGTGCAGGCCTGTGCCGGGCTGCTGCGCCCGGGCGGACTGGCGTTTTTCTCCACCCTGAGTCGCACGCCGAAGGCCTATGCACAGGCGGTACTGGCCGCCGAATACGCGCTGCGTCTGCTGCCGCGGGGCACGCACGACTACGCGCGCTTCCTGCGCCCGGCGGAGCTGGCTGGCCTGTGCCGGGCGGCTGGACTGGAGGTGGTCGATCTGAGCGGCCTTGGCTACAACCCGCTCACGCGCCGCGCCCGGCTGCGTCCGCAGGTGGACGTCAATTACCTGCTGGCGGCGCGCAAGCCCGGCTGATCCTTCCTCGCCAGCGGGAACAGCTCAAAGAAATTGGCCGCCACCTGCGCGTCCAGCGCCGACGGCTCGATCCCGCGCAGCGCGGCCACATAGTCGGCCACCTGGCGCACGTAGGCCGGCTGGTTCTGCTTGCCGCGGTGCGGCACCGGCGCCAGATACGGCGCGTCGGTCTCGACCAGCAGGCGCTGGGCCGGAACGCGGCGGGCGGCCTCGCGGATCGGCTCGGCGGTCTTGAAGGTGACGATGCCCGAAAAGGAAATGTGAAAGCCCAGCTCCAGCGCCCGCTGGGCGGTCGGCCAGTCCTCGGTGAAGCAGTGCATGACGCCGCCGACCTCCTGCGCCCGCTCCTCGGCGAGGATGCGCAGCGTGTCGTCAGTGGCCTCGCGCATGTGCACGATCAGCGGCTTGCCCACTTCCCGCGCCGCCCGGACATGGGTGCGCAGGCGCGCCTGCTGCAGGGTGATGTGCTCGGCCCCGTAGTGGTAGTCGAGGCCGGTTTCGCCGACGGCGACGATCAGCGGATCGGCCGCCAGACCGGCCAGCCGGGTGACATCCGGCTCGTCGTCACCGACCTGATTGGGGTGCACGCCAACCGAGGCGGACACCTGCGCATAGCGCGCGGCCAGCGCGCGCACGACCGGCGCGTTGCCAAGGCTCACGCTCACGCACAGGAAGTGCCCGACGCCAACTGCGGCCGCCTGCGCCAGCAGGGCCTCGACCCGCTCCAGCGTGGGATCGATCAGGTCCAGGTGACAATGGGAATCGACCAGCATGCTCACATCGTGTGCGTGTGGCGTTCGCTGGTGAGCGCGCCGGCCAGATAGGTCTCGATCTTGTTGCGCGCCACGCGGCTGCTTTCGTCCTCGACGAACTGCACGCCCACGCCGGCCACCTTGCCGTTCTGCGAGCCGCGCGGCGTGATCCACACCACCTTGCCGGCGACCGGGATTTTCTCCACCTCGTCCATCAATGTCAGCAGCAGGATCAGTTCGTCGCCCAGGTGCACCGCGCGCGTAGTGGGGATGAACAGGCCGCCGCCCTTGACGAAGGACATGTAGGACGCATACAGCGCGTTCTTGTCGCGGATGGCGACCGCCAATACGCCGGTGGGTGTGTCCGATGGGGTGTGTTCTGCCATGACCGCTCCGGGGTGTCAGGTCGCTGATCCGGCGCCCGCCCACAAGGGATAGAGCAGGCGTTGCAGGGCGAGTTCCTTGACCAGAGGATGCTCGCGCAGGCGCAGAAAGTCATCAAGCTCATGTCCGAATGTCCGCAGGCGGGCCACCGAGGGCGCGTGCGCAGTCGCGTCGCCGGATGTGGCACCAACGGCCCGGCGCAGGGCGTGTCGCAGCCAGCCGTAGAGCGCCGCATCCAGCGCCTCCTGCGGCAGCTTGAGCCACTCGCGCGACAGTCGCAGCGGGTCGGCCTTGTCGCCGAGCAGGGCATCCAGTCCGCTGCCAACGGCCTTCCACACGGCGCCGATGTCCTGACCGAGCAGGCCCTGCGCCCGCAGCGGCGCGCCACCGGCCAGGTCGAGCGCCAGATCCGCTTCCGGCCCGCTTCGGGACAGCACCGCGTGCGCCTGCGCCAGCGGCGGGGTGCTGAAGCGCAGCAACTGACATCGGCTGCGTACGGTGGCCGGCAGATGCGCCAGGCGCTGCGACAGCAGCAGGAACAGCGTGTTATCGGGCGGCTCTTCGAGCAGCTTGAGCAGCGCATTGGCAGCAGCCGTGTTCAGGGCGTCGGCCGGCAGCAGCAGTGCCAGCTTGAAGCCGCCGTAGTGCGCGCTGGCGTGCAGGCGTTCGCCCAGTTCGCGCACCTGATCGACGTTGATGACGCTGGATGGCTTCTTGCGCGGCTCGTATTGGCAGCGCTGGCCTGGATAGGCCCCCAGAACCGGACGGTTCTGGTAGTCGGGGCTCAGCACGATGCAGTCCGGGTGGCTGCCGGCGGCATGTTGCCGGCAGCCGCGGCATTCGCCGCAGGGTTCCTCGCCGCGGGGCGTCTCGCACAGCAACCAGGCGCAGAGCGCGGCCAGGAAATCCGCCTTGCCGACGCCGGGCGGGCCGGCAGCCAGCAGGGCATGGTGCAGCCGGCCGGCGGCCCGGGCACCGCTGACGGCCTCCCACTGGGACGTCTGCCAGGGCAGGGGCGCGCTCACAGAAGGCGCTCCACGGCCCGTTCGATGGCCGCCTGGACCTGGTCGGGGCCGGCCGCGGCATCGATGATGCAGTAGCGCAGCGGATGCTGGCGCGCCCGGGCCAGGTAGGCCTCCCGCACGCGCTGATGAAAGGCGACGGTTTCCTGCTCGAAGCGATCCGCGGCACTGCGGCGATTGGCGCGCGCGAGTCCAAGCTCGACCGGCAGGTCCAGCAGCAGCGTCAGATCCGGCCGGGCGCGCGCCGGCAGCAGGGCCTCGAGCGCCGCCACGGGCGCCTCACCAAGACTTCGCCCGGCACCCTGGTAGGCGTAGCTGGCATCCACGTAGCGATCGCACAGCACCCACTGTCCGGCCTCCAGCGCCGGCAGGATGAGGTGGACCACGTGTTCGCTGCGGGCGGCGAACATCAGCAGCAGTTCCGTGAGGGGCGCCATTGACCCCTGGTCCGGTGCGAGCAGCAGTTCGCGCAGGCGTTCCCCGAGGGCCGTGCCGCCCGGTTCACGGGTTGCCAGCACGGTCTTGCCGCGCTGTTCCAGGAACGCCTTGAGGTCCGCCAGGCGGCTGGTCTTGCCGGCGCCTTCCAGGCCTTCCAGCGTGATGAAACAGGCGCGGGTCACGACGTGCAGCGCTGCGCTTGCCGGCGCTGGTAGCAGTCCACGGCCTGATTGTGCTCGGCGAGCGTGCGCGAGAACACGTGGCTGCCGTCACCGCGGCCGACGAAGTACAGGTAGTCCACCATGGCCGGGTTCATCACCGCCTGCAGGGAAGCCGCGCTCGGCAGGGCTATCGGCGTCGGCGGCAGACCGCGTCGGGTATAGGTGTTGTGCGGCGTCGGGGTGAGCAGGTCACGCCGAGTGAGATTGCCATCGAACTGCGTCCCGAGGCCGTAGATGACGGTCGAGTCGATCTGCAGCGGCATGCCCAGGCGCAGGCGGTTCAGCAACACCGCTGCGACCAGCGGGCGTTCATCGGGACGGCCTGTTTCCTTCTCGACCAGGGAGGCCAACGTCAACGCCTGTGACATGGAGGCTGGGGCACCGGGGCCTCGTGCTTGCCACAGGGTGGTCAGCCGGTCCTGCATGGCGGCATGGCTGCGGCGCAATACATCGAGATCGCTCTGGCCGCGGGTGACGAAATAGGTGTCCGGGAGGAAGCTGCCTTCGGCGGACTGGCCGGGCGCTCCCAGGGCCGCCATGATGTCGGCCTCGGTGCGGTCGCGCAGGGTGGCGGTCAGCACCGGTGAGGCCCATAGCGTGGTCAGGAGGTCACGAAACCTTGCGCCTTCCGGGACGCGCACGGCGTGCTGGCGCACCCGGCCGGCGGCGAAATCGGCCAGCAGACCGGCGGCGGTGGAGCCGGGGGTGAGGCTGTACTCGCCGGCCACGATGCGGTCGCCGCGTCCGGTCAGGCGCGCCCAGGCACGGATGGCCAGCGGATGTTCGAGCTGGCCGGCAGCGCCCAGTCGGCGCATCACGATCGCCAGCGTGTCGCCTGGCTGCACGTCGATGCTGTCTCTTGCCGCGAGTTTCAGGGGCGTTTGCGCCTGTTGGCCGAGCCAGGCCAGGGTGCCTGTGGCGACGCACAGCACTATCACCGCGACCGTCCATGAGCGGCGCCCCGGTCGCAGCGTGGCAGGACGGTCACGGTTTGTCATTGGCGATGACGCCAGCGCGGACGGGCTTCAGCGCAGGCGGCCGAACACCAGCGAGGCATTGGTCCCGCCAAAGCCGAAGGAGTTGGTGAGCACGTGCTCGATGCGCATCGGGCGCGCGGTGTGCGGCACGTAGTCCAGATCGCAGCCCTCGCCCGGATTGTCGAGGTTGATGGTGGGTGGGGCCACCTGATCGCGCAGGGCGAGCGCGCAGAAAATGGCCTCCACGCCGCCGGCGGCGCCCAGCAGGTGGCCGGTCATCGACTTGGTCGAGCTGACTGCCAGGCGATCGGCGTGGTGGTCGAACGCGCGCCGGATGGCGACTGTTTCGGCCACGTCGCCGGCCGGTGTCGAGGTGCCGTGGGCATTGATGTACTGGATGTCCTGTGGATCCAGACCGGCATTTCGCAGCGCCGCACGCATGCAGCGGAAGGCACCGTCGCCGCTGGCGTCCGGCTGTGTCATATGGTGTGCGTCGCCGCTCATGCCGTAACCCAGCACCTCGGCGTAGATGGTCGCGCCACGGCGCCGGGCGTGTTCCAGCTCTTCCAGAACCAGAATGCCGGCACCATCGGCCAGCACGAAGCCGTCGCGGTCGCGATCCCAGGGCCGACTGGCGCGCTGCGGGTCATCGTTGCGCGTGGACAGTGCCCGTGCCGCCGCGAAACCACCCAGCCCCATCGGCGAGGTGGCCATCTCGGCGCCGCCGGCCAGCATCACGTCGGCGTCGCCATATTCGATCAGCCGCGCCGAGTCGCCGATGCTGTGGGTTGCCGAGGCACAGGCCGTCACCACGGCCAGGTTCGGTCCCTTCAGCCCGAAGCGGATCGAGACGTTGCCGGCCACCATGTTGATGATGTTGCCCGGCACGAAAAACGGCGAGATACGCCGCGGTCCGCCGTTCAGGTAATCCAGGTGTCCGGCCTCGATGCCGGGCAGGCCGCCGATGCCCGAGCCGATGACAACGCCGATGCGCTCGGCGTTGTCGGCGGTCACCTGCAGGCCTGAATCGCGCAAGGCTTCCTCGGCTGCCGCGATGCCGTAATGGACGAACGGGTCCATCTTGCGGGCTTCCTTGGCGCTCAGGTAGCGCTCCACCTCGAAGCCTTTGACCGATCCGCCGAACCGAACGCTGAATGCGCTGGTGTCGAATTGCGTGATCGGCCCGATACCGCTTCGGCTGGCCAGGATGCCGGCCCATGAGGTCGGCACGTCCAGCCCCAGCGGACTGACCATGCCCAGCCCCGTAATGACGACCCGTCGCTTAGTCAAATCCCGGCAGCCCTCGATCGAATGCCCTGGCAATCCCTACTTGCGGGAGGCCAGTTCCTTCTCGACGTAGTCGATGGCTTCCTGCACGGTGGTGATCTTCTCGGCCGCTTCGTCGGCGATTTCGCACTCGAATTCCTCTTCGAGGGCCATCACCAGCTCGACCGTGTCCAGCGAGTCGGCACCCAGGTCGTCGACAAAGGACGAGTCGTTGCTGACTTCGTCTTCCTTGACGCCCAGCTGCTCGACCACGATTTTCTTGACGCGCTCTTCAATGCTGCTCATCGCTCAACATCCTCCCAGGGAAAAAATCACAAAAAAACTCGTGCGTAACGGCGCCACCGGCTCAGGCCAGGTACATGCCGCCGTTGATATGAAGGGTCTGCCCGGTGATATAGCCGGCCTGCGCCGAGGCCAGGTAGGTGACCAGCGCCGCGACCTCGTCCGCGCTGCCAAAGCGGCCCAGCGGAACCGATTGCAGCAGGGCAGTGCGCTGCTCGGCGGTCAAGGCGGCGGTCATGTCGGTGTCGATGAAACCCGGTGCTACCGTGTTGACGGTGATGCTGCGGCTGGCCAGTTCGCGCGCCAGGGCGCGCGTGAAGCCGGCCAGGCCGGCCTTCGCGGCGGCGTAGTTTACCTGTCCTGCGTTGCCCATGGCACCGACCACCGAACCGATGTTGATGATGCGCCCCCGGCGCGCCCGCATCATGCCGTTGGCGCAGGCCCGGCAGAGACGAAATGCGGCGCCCAGATTGGTGTCCAGCACCGTGTCCCAGTCATCGTCCTTGAGCCGTAGCATCAGGTTGTCGCGCGTGATGCCGGCGTTGTTGACCAGGATCGAAACGGCGCCGTGCGCGGCCTTGATCGCCTCCACCAGGGCGGTCGTGCCGTCCCGGTCAGCGGCATTGAATGTCATGCCCGCGCCCTTGAGGCCGGCCGCGGCCAGCTCCTCGCCGATGCGCCGTGCACCGGCGTCGGTGGTGGCGGTGCCGATGACGATTGCGCCGGCCTGCGCCAGTTCGTGTGCGATGGCCTTGCCGATGCCGCGGCTGGCGCCGGTCACCAGCGCAATTTCGCCGTCCAGTCGAATGTCCATGGCCGTTCCCGTGCCTTCAGTCGGAGCGTGTCAACCGAGCGCTGCCAGCGTCTGGCGCAGGCTGGCCGGGTCCTGGACGGCAAGGCTTTCGAGCTCGCCGCAGATGCGTTTGGTCAGCCCCGCCAGTACCTTGCCGGGACCGCACTCGACGACGTGCGTGACGCCGCGCGCCCGCATCGCCTCGATGACCTCGACCCAGCGCACGGGCGAGTAAATCTGCCGGATCAGCGCGTCGCGGATGGCCGCCGGTTCGCTGGCCGCGGCGACATCAACGTTGTTGATGACCGGCACCTCGGGCGAGCGGATGCTTGCTGCCACGAGCGCAGGCGCCAGCGCGTCGGCGGCCGGGCGCATCAGGCTGCAATGAAACGGTGCACTGACCGGCAGCGGCACGACCCGCTTGGCACCGGCGCCCTGGGCAGCCGCGCCGGCCCGTGCCACGGCCGCTGTGTGGCCGGCGATCACGCTTTGCAGGGGCGCGTTGTAGTTGGCGACAGCCACGGTCTCATCGGGCCTTGCCGCGGCGGCGCAGGCCGCTTCCACTGCTGCCCGATCCAGGCCCAGCACGGCCGCCATGGCGCCGCTGCCGACCGGAACCGCCTGCTGCATGTGCTCGCCTCGCTGGCGTACCAGCCGCACCGCCTGCTCGAACGGCAGGGCGCCGGCGCACACCAGCGCGCTGTACTCGCCAAGGCTGTGGCCGGCCATCACCGCCGGGGCGGGTCCGCCGGCGGCCTGCCAGACCCGCCACACCGCCACGCCGGCGCTGAGCATGGCCGGCTGGGTGACAGCGGTCAGTTGCAGTTCGCTGTCGGGGCCGTCCTGGATTAGGCGCCACAGGTCGTAACCCAGGGCTTCGCTGGCCTCGGCGAAGGTCTGCTCGACCTGCGCAAACTCGCCCGCCAGTTCGGCCAGCATGCCGACCGATTGCGAGCCCTGACCGGGAAATACCAGTGCCAATGTCATGCGGGAATCCGGACCTGAATGTCGACCAGTGCGGTGGACTCAGAAGCGCAGCAGCGCCGAGCCCCAGGCAAAACCGCCGCCGAAGGCCTCCAGAAGCAGCGTCTGGCCCGGCTTGACACGGCCGTCGCGGACCGCGACGTCCATCGCCAGCGGTACCGAGGCGGCCGAGGTATTGCCGTGCTCGGCGATGGTCAGCACCACCTGCTCCATGGGCAGGCGCAGGCGCTTGGCAATGGCGGCAATGATGCGCAGATTGGCCTGGTGCGGGATCAGCCAGTCGATGGCGCCCTTGTCGAGGCCGTTGGCGGCCAGCGCTTCTTCCACCGACTCGCCGAGTTTCTCGACCGCCACCCGGAACACGTCGGCGCCTTCCATCACCATGTGCGGCGGATGTTCGGCGAGGCTGCCGTAATCGTCCGATACCCAACCGGGCACCCACAGCAGATCCTTGTACTTGCCGTCGGCGTGCAGGTGCGTGGACAGGATGCCGGGCGTCGGTTCGCGGCGCAGCACCATGGCGCCGGCGCCGTCGGCAAACAGGATGCAGGTGCGCCGGTCCTGCCAGTCGATGATGCGCGACATGGTCTCGGTGCCGACCACCAGCGCCGTGTCGGCAGCGCCGCTGCGCAGCAGGCTGTCGGCGACGCTGAGCGCGTAAATGAAGCCGGCGCAGGCGGCCGCCACGTCGAAGGCCGGGCCGCCGTGAATGCCAAGCCGGTTCTGCAGCAGGCAGGCCGTGCTCGGAAAGACGTTTTCCGGCGTGCAGGTGGCGACGACCACCAGGCCGACGTCGGCAGCGTCGAGTCCGGCCATGGCCAGTGCGGCCCGCGCCGCGCGCTCGCCAAGGTCGGTCGAGGTCTCGCCCGGTGCAGCGATATGCCGCTGCCGGATGCCGGTGCGCTCGAAGATCCAGCGGTCGCTGGTGTCGACCTTCGATTCGAGGTCGGCATTGGTGACGATGTGTTCCGGCAGGGCGCTGCCGGTGCCGATGACGCGCGAGTACATCACGCGGTCAGCGCCTGTGGCAGGAAATCTGCCAGGCGCTCGCCGATGCGCTGGGGCACCTGCGCCCTGGCCTGCGCGGCGGCCTCGGCGATGGCCTGGGTGAAGCCAACCACATCCGTGCCGCCGTGACTCTTGATGACCGGTGCCGGCAGGCCGAGCAGGCTGGCGCCGTTGTAGGCGCGGGGGTCCAGCCGCTGGCGCAGCGCGCGCAGGGCCGGCAGCGAGGCCAAGGCACCGAGCCGGCGCAGGGGCGTGCGGCTGAATTCCTCGCGTAGCACCTGGCTGATCATGCGCGCCAGACCCTCGCTGGTCTTGAGTGCCACGTTGCCGACGAAGCCGTCGCACACCACCACGTCGGTGGTGCCGGCATAGATATCGTCGCCTTCGACGTAGCCGTGGAAGTTGAGCCCGCTGGCGCGGATCAGTTCGGCTGCGCGCTGCACCGTGTCGGTGCCCTTGGTGGCCTCGCTGCCGATGTTCAGCAGTCCCACGCTGGGGTTCTGGCGCTTGCCGAGCGCCTCGACCAGCACCGCGCCCATCACTGCGAACTCGCACAGTTGCTCGGCGCTGCACTCGGTATTGGCGCCAAGATCCAGCACGTGGGTTTCGCCCCGCTGCGTGGGCAGGGCGCGCACGATGGCCGGCCGCTCGATGCCGGGCAGCATGTGCAGCACGAAACGGGCAGTTGCCATCAGCGCACCGGTGTTGCCGGCGCTGACGCAGGCCTGCGCCTGGCCGGCGGCAACCAGATCGATGGCCACGCGCATCGAGGAATCCTTCTTGCCCCGCAGTGCCTTGGCTGGCGCCTCGTCCATGTCGACCACCTGGCTGGCATGGTGGACCGCCACGGCCAAGGTGGCGGCATCGGCCGGCATCAGGGCACGCACGGCCGGCTCGTCGCCAACCAGGATCAGGCGCACATCACTGTGCTTGCGCACGAAGCCGATCGCCGCCGGGACCACCACAGAGGGGCCGTGATCGCCCCCCATGGCGTCCACGGCAACCACCAGGCTCAATGCTTACTCGCCCTTGCCGGTGTCGATGACCTTGCGGCCGCGGTAGTAGCCGGTCGGGCTGACGTGATGCCGGCGATGGATTTCGCCGGTGGTCGGCTCAACCGACAGGGTGGGGGGCTTGAGCGCGTCGTGTGAGCGGCGCATGCCGCGCTTGGAGCGGCTCTTGTGGTCCTGTGCAACGGCCATGGATGGTCCTGTCAGTCGTCATGCCCGCCGGGCGGGTCGTTTTTCCTGAGGGATGCAAGCGCCGCGAACGGCCGCCGCTCCCCCGCCTGCTGCGCCGGTACCGCCGTGGCGCCGCACATGCCGTCGGCATGGTGCGGGTAATCCGGCAGAACCAGCAACAATTCGTCCTCTATCAACTGCGCCACGGACAGCTCCTGCCCGGCAGGGCAGATCAGCGGCTCATAGCCGGCCGGCAGCTTCGCGAGCGCCCCCTCATGGGTCAGCACGCCAAGCTGTATCGGGGCCTCGAGGTGCAGCACGAATGGCTCGAGGCAGCGCTGGCAGCGCACCGTCACGGCGCACGCGGCGCTGCCGGCCAGTACCAGTCGTCCACCAGGAAGCACTTGTCCGGCAAGCGTTATTTCAACTTCGCCGGCGGTGTCTTCAAGGCCTTCGCAGAGCCGCTCCATGCCCGCCAGCGGCAGGGTGCCCGTGACGTGCCGGCCGGTCCTGGCCCAGTCGTGGGGGTCGATCGAGTCTGGTATTCGCCCCGACATAAGGGCGCGGAGTGTAGTCGGGGGCTGATTCGGCTGTCAAAAACGCGGGGGGCCGGCCGGTATGGGGCGCTGGCTACAATGCCCCGCCCATCACACATCCGGACCGTGCATGTCTGCCTCACACCCGCCCCTGGTTCTGGCCTCGACCTCACCCACGCGCCGCGAGCTGCTCGGGCGCCTGGGGCTGCCGTTCGACGTCCACGCGCCGCAGGTCGACGAGACGCCGCTGCCCGACGAGGCGCCAACGGCGCTGGCGCTGCGCCTGGCCAGGGCCAAGGCCGAGGCCGCAGCGGTAACGTTTCCAGCGCATCTGATCATCGGTTCGGACCAGGTGGCCGTGGTCGGTGCGCAGGTGCTGGGCAAGCCCGGCGACCGGGCGCGGGCGACCGAGCAACTGGCGCTGTCGTCGGGCCAGGTGATGGTGTTCCAGACCGCGGTTTGCCTGTTCAGCAGCGTCACGGGCCAGGTCGCGACGCGACTGGTGCCGTTCGATGTGGAGCTGCGCCGGCTAAGCCGGGTCGACATCGAACGCTACCTCGACCGCGAACAGCCCTTCGGCTGCGCCGGTTCACTGCGTTCGGAGGGACTGGGCGTCACCCTGTGCCAACGCATGAGCGGTGATGACCCCACCGCGCTGCTGGGCCTGCCGCTGATCGCACTGTGCGAGCTGTTGCGGGATCAGGGCGTTGCGCTGCCCTGATGTGGCCGCCGATCAACGCCAGCGCAGGCCGTCCGAGAGCGCGTCAAGCAGACTGCTGGCCGCCTCGCCGCCGGCACTGCGGATCAGCTTCTCGAAGTAGGCCGGACGCACGGTGTAGTCGACCACCTTGTCGGCCTTGAACACCTCGCGCGCCACCGAATCGGTGTCGCCCAGCGCATCGACCAGCCCCAGTTCGATGCCCTGGTCGCCGGTCCACACCAGCCCGCTGAACAGGCGCGGATCGTCCTTCAGGCGCGCCCCGCGGCCGTCTTTCACGACCTCGATGAACTGGCTGTGGATGGCCTGCAGCAACTCGCGGGCGTGCTCGGCGTCCTCGGGGTTCTGCGGCGAGAACGGGTCCAGGAAGCCCTTGTGCTCACCGGCGGTCAACAGGCGCCGCTCGATGCCCAGTTTCTGCATGGCGTCGACGAAGCCAAAGCCGTTCATCAGGACGCCGATCGAGCCCACCACGCTGGCCTTGTCGGCGTAAATCCTGTCCGCGGCGACGGCGACGTAGTAGCCGCCCGAGGCGCAGATATCGTCGATCACGGCGTACAGCGGCACCTTCGGGTGCAGCGTGCGCAGGCGCCGGATTTCGGCATTGATGCGCCCGGCCTGCACCGGGCTGCCGCCCGGGCTGTCGATGCGCAGCACCACGCCGGCCACCTGCGCGTTGTCGTAGGCCTTGCGCAGGGACTCGATGATGATGTCGGCGTTGGCGTCCGTGCCGGGTGCGATGATGCCGTTCAGCTGCACCAGCGCGGTGTGGCGACTGGCGACCTGTGGCACGCCCACGTCGGCGCGAAACAGTCCCAGCACCAGCAGTACCAGCAACACCGACAACAGGCGAAAGAAGATGCGCCAGCGGCGGGCGCGGCGCTGTTCGGTCAGCGTGTCCCGCAGCAGGCGTTCGAGCACGCCGCGTTCCCAGGCGGTGGGGTTGGTGTCGTCGTTCATGCGGTCCTCTGGGTGGTTTGGGTATCGCGCAGGCGCTCGAGCACGGCTTCGAGCGCCGCCGGCAGGGGTGCCTCGAAGACCTGCGGCGTGTCGTCGTCCAGCGGCGCCAGTTCAATCTTCGCCGCGTGCAGGAACAGCCGTTTCAGGCCGATGGCGCCCAGCGCTGCCTCGGCCGCCGGATCGCCGTACTTCGGATCGCCCGCCACCGGGCAGCCCAGGTGCTGGGCGTGCACGCGTATCTGGTGCGTGCGCCCGGACAGCAATTCCGCCTCGACCAGGCTGGCGCCGGCAAACCGCTCGCGCAGTTGAAACACCGTCTGCGCCGGCTTGCCGTCGGTGGCCACACGCACCAGCCGTTCGCCACCGCGTTCGTAGCGGTCGAGCGCCGCATCCACGCGCTGGCGGCGGCCGGGAAACTGGCCCACCAGCAGCGCCAGGTACCGCTTGCCGACGGCGCCGCTGCGCAGTTGTTCGTGCAGTGCGCGCAGGGTGCTGCGCCGCTTGGCGATCAGCAGGCAACCCGAGGTGTCGCGGTCCAGGCGATGCACCAGCTCGAAGAACGGCTGATTGGGCCGCAGTTGTCGCAGCGCCTCGATCACGCCAAAGCTGACCCCGCTGCCGCCGTGACAGGCCAGACCCGCCGGCTTGTCCAGCACCAGCAGGCGCTCGTTCTCGAACAGGATGCGGCCGGTCAGCTCGCGCAGCTGGTGGTCGGGCGCTTCCCCGGGCGGCCGGGGGGGTGGCAGGTCGACCGGCGGCAGGCGCACCCGGTCGCCGGCCTGCAGGCGGTGCTCCGGGCCGATGCGACCGCCGTTGACGCGCACCTCGCCGCGGCGCAGCAGGCGATACACCCGGCTGCGCGGCAGGCCGCGAAAGCGCGCCATCAGGAAGTTGTCGACCCGCTGCCCGGCCTGATCGTCGGCAACGTTCACGTACGCCACCGAGCGCTCCGGGGTGGTGGCCGTGCCTGTATTAAGCCCTGTCATCGCGTGTTAATGTTGTCGGCGCAGTGGCCATCTTGATGATCAAAAAGATTTGGACGGTGATTCAGTGTCTCGGGCGCAATGCCTGGGGCCGGCTGATGTCTGCCGTGTCCGTTTCGTCGGCGTGTCGCGCTGGCGCCGCTGCAACCGATTTTGTGCGAGCCATTCTATTCCTCCTGCGCCAGTCCCCGCGGACCGGCCTCGCCGGAGGCCCTGTTCCCGATCCCCGCGTCGCGCCGCGTTGCGGCATGCCGGCCCATGAGCCTGCGCCCCTGGGGGCGCTACCGTCCGGCACGCGCTGCGCCGCGAGGCGTCTGCCACGAGTATTCCCCGATGAAACGAATTCTGTTCAACGCCCGCCAGTCGGAAGAGCTGCGGGTGGCCATCGTCGATGGCCAATACCTGTTTGATCTGGACATCGAGTCCCCGAACCGCAACCAGAAAAAGGGCAACATCTACCGCGCCGTAGTGCGGCGCATCGAGCCGAGCCTGGAGGCGGCGTTCGTCGATTACGGTGGCACCCGCCACGGCTTCTTGCCGCTCAAAGAGGTCGCCGCCCACTACCTGCAGGGCCCCAACGGCGAGCCGCGGCAGCTGCGCGAAGGTCAGGAAATCACCGTCCAGGTCGAGAAGGAAGAGCGCGGCACCAAGGGCGCGGCCCTGACCACCCACGTCAGCCTGGCCGGCCGCTACCTGGTGCTGATGCCCTGCAGCCCCGACGCCGGCGGCGTGTCGCGCAAGATCGAGGGCGAGGACCGGGCCGAACTGAAGGACCTGCTCGGGCAACTGCAGTTGCCCTCCAACATGGGCGTCATCGTGCGCACGGTGGCGGCCGAGCGCAGCCTGGCCGAGCTGCAGTGGGACCTGGATCACCTGATCGAGCTGTGGAACGCCATCGATGCGGCCAGCACCGGCAAGTCCGCCCCGTTCCTGATCTACCAGGAAAACAACGTCGTGGCGCGGGTGATCCGCGACTATTTCCGCGACGACATCGGCGAGGTGCTGATCGACGACGAGGCCACCTACGAGGAGGCCCGCGCGCTGATGCAGCAGCTGATGCCGCAAAGCCTGCCGCGCCTGAAGCTGTACCAGGACAAGGTGCCGCTGTTCACGCGCTACCAGATCGAACACCAGATCGAGACCGCGCACCGGCGCGAGGTGCCGTTGCGCTCCGGCGGTGCCCTGGTGGTGGACCACACCGAGGCGCTGACCGCCATCGACATCAACTCGGCGCGCTCCACGGGCGGCAGCGACATCGAGGAGACCGCCACCAATACCAATCTGGAGGCCTGCGACGAGATCGGCCGCCAGCTGCGCCTGCGCGATCTGGGCGGGCTGATCGTGATCGACTTCATCGACATGATGAAAAGCAGCAACCAGCGGGCGGTGGAAGACCGCCTGCGGGACGCGGTCAAGCACGACCGGGCGCGCATCCAGCTGGGCAAGCTGTCGCGTTTCGGGCTGCTCGAAATGTCGCGCCAGCGCCTGCGTCCCTCACTGAAGGAGACCAGCCACATCACCTGCCCGCGCTGCGAGGGCCAGGGCACCATCCGCAGCGTGGAATCGACCGCCCTGCACGTGCTGCGCCTGCTGGAGGAAGAATCCCTCAAGGAGCGCACCGGCCGCCTGGCGGTGCAGGTGCCGGTGGCGGTGGCGACCTATCTGTTCAACGAAAAGCGTGACGCGGTGTCCGAGCTGGGTCAGCGCCTGGGCGTGAACCCCATCATCCTGCCCAACCCGGCGCTCGAAACCCCGCATTACGAGATCGACCGCACGCGCGTGCAGGACCTGAACAAGCGCCTGCTGGATACGCCCAGCCACGAACTGGCGTTGACCGTGCCGGCGCCGGAGGCGGCCGCCGCACCGGCGGCGATCGTCGCCCAGCCGGCGGCCGTGCAGCGCCTGGTGCGCAGCGCGCCGCCGCCAAGTCCGGTCGATACCACCGTGGCGGCTGCGCCGGCGTCCCAGCCGGGTCTGTTCACGCGCCTGTGGCGCAGCCTGGTCGGCCATCGGCCACCCGCGCCCGTGGAGCAGGCGCCGCCGCGTCATGCGCGCAGCCGCCCGCCGCGTGCCGAAACGCCCGCCGCGCGCCCGCAGGACCGGCCGGACCGCAGCCGCCAGGGCGGCGACGCGCAGCGGCCGCAGGCACCTGTCGCGCCGCGCAACCCAGCGCCCGCGCGGGATGGCCAGCGCGACAACGCGCCGCGCGGCGGCCAGCGCGAGCAGCGCGAGCCGGCTGCGCCGCGCGATCCGGCCGTGCGCGATGGCCAGCGCGAAGCTCGCGAAGGCAAATCGCGGCGCGGTCGTCGCGGTGGTCAGCGCGGCCAGGGCCAGGGCGGTGCCGAGGCCAGGAACGCCGCTGGCAGTGAGGCGCCGGCCCGCGCGCCGCAAGCAGGCCGCCAGCCGCCGGGCGGCAAAGGCCCGGATGGCACGCCGCCGCTGCACGCGCCCGAGGTGTTCGCGCCGCCGGTCACGTCCGCGGGGGCGTTGGCGGGTGCGGCAGTGATCACCGGAATCGCCCAGCCCGAGTCGGTGTCGCCGTCCGAACCGTTCGCGCCGCAAGTGACAACGCCGGTCACCGAGCCGGCGCCGGATTACTCGTGGGCGGCGCAGCAGGCGTCCCCCGAGTCGGCCAGCGCCGAGCACGTGCCCGACGCTGCGGTCATGCCTGCCGTTCCGGTGGTGGTGGAAGGCCCCGCGCCGGTCGTCTGGGCGCCACCGCCACCGCCCGCTCAGGAGCCGCCGGCGCCCATTTTGCAGGAGCCGATCACGCCACCAGCCGGTGGGGGATTCGTACAGGTCGAAACGGTCAGCGTGCCGGTTGACGAGGCCGATGCGCGCAACGGCTAGCGCGGGCCGATACTGCGCACGGCGCGGCGTCTGCCGCGCCGGCCGAATGGCTCGTTCAAACTGATTCCGGAGGCAACCGAAACTGTCATGCCCTCATTCGATGTCGTTTCAAAGGCCGACCTGCACGAGGTCGCCAACGCGGTCGACCAGACCAACCGCGAGCTGACCACGCGCTTCGATTTCAAGGATTCCGGCGCCAAGCTCACGCTCAAGGACGCGGTGATGACCGCCGAGGCACCCAACCGCTTCCAGATCGAGCAGCTGCTGGACGTGCTGCGCACGCGCATGGCCAAGCGCGGCGTGGACCTCAAGTCGCTCGACTACGGCAAGGTGCAGGAAGTCGGCCAGCGGGCGACGCAGACCATCACCGTGCGCCAGGGCATCGATGCCGACCACGCCCGCAAGCTGGTCAAGCTGATCAAGGACGCCAAGCTGAAGGTGCAGACCGCCATCCAGGGCGACGAGCTGCGCGTGTCCGGCAAGAATCGCGATGATCTGCAGACAGTCATCGCCCTGCTGCGCAAGCAGGAAGACTTCGACCTGCCGCTGCAGTTTGTGAACTTTCGCGATTGAGCATGCGCCTGCCTCCGGCCATGCGGTGCTAACGCCGTGAAAGTTCCGCCGCAGCTGCTGCCCCTGCTGGAAGACGGCCTGATCGACGCCGTCGTGCGCCCGCTGCGCAGCGGCAAGGAGGCGGCCGTGTTCGTGGTGCGCTGCGGCGAGGAACTGCGCTGCGCCAAGGTCTACAAGGACGCCCGCCAGCGCGGCTTTCGCCAGGCCGTGGCGTACCAGGAAGGGCGCAAGGCCCGCAACAGCCGGCAGATGCGCGCCATGGAAAAGCGCAGCCGCTATGGCCGCCGCGAGGCGGAAACCGCCTGGCACAGCGCCGAGGTCGACGCGCTGTATCGCCTGGCGGCGGCCGGCGTGCGCGTGCCCCAGCCGTATGGACTGTTCGACGGCGTGTTGCTGATGGAGCTGATCACTGACCCGGCTGGCGACGCCGCGCCGCGTCTGGGCGATCTGCCCCTGACGGAGCAGGAGGCGCTCGATTGCCACGCGCGCTTGCTGGCTGACGTGGTGCGGATGCTGTGCGCCGGCATGGTGCACGGCGATCTGTCGGAGTTCAACGTGCTGCTGACGGCCGACGGGCCGGTCATCATCGACCTGCCGCAGGTGGTCGATGCCACCGCCAACAACAGCGCCCGTGCCCTGCTGGAGCGGGACGTGACCAATCTTGGCGAGTATCTGGGGCGTTACGCGCCGCAGTTGCAGGGCCGCGCCTACGGCCCGGAAATCTGGCAGCTCTACGCAGCCGGCGCCCTGCATCCGGACAGCGTGCTGAGCGGTGAGGTGGTGGCCGACACGACGCCGGCCAACGTCGGCGACGTGATGCGCGAGATCGACGCCGCACGCCTCGAAGCCGAGCTGCGTCAGGCCGGCCGCGAGGCGGCTGCCCAGCGTTGAGCCGGGCGTTGGTGGGTGGCGCTGGTCCGATCGATGCTTGCCGCTGCCCACACCCGAAGCTTGGCGTTCTGATATGACTGCACCGCTCAATCGCAACCGCGTGTGGCCCGGCCGGCCCTATCCGCTGGGCGCGCACTGGGATGGCCGCGGCGTCAATTTCGCCCTGTTCTCCCTGCATGCGGAAAAGGTCGAGCTGTGTTTGTTCGACGCCAGCGGTTCGCGACAGACGGCGCGCGTGGCGCTGCCCGAATACACCGACGAGGTCTGGCACGGCTACCTGCCGGACCTGCGCCCCGGACAGTTGTATGGCTATCGCGTCTATGGCCCGTATGAACCGGAGCGCGGCCACCGCTTCAATCACCACAAGCTGCTGATCGATCCCTACGCCCGCCTGCTGCACGGCGCCGTGCGCTGGCACGACGCGCTGCACGGCTACCGGGTGGGCGATGCGCGCGGCGACCTGTCCTTCGACACCCGCGACAGCGCCCGTTATGTTCCAAAGTGCGTGGTGGTCGACGAAGTAGCGGATGGTGACCACTGGCGCCGGCCACGCAGGTCATGGCGGCGCAGCGTGATCTGCGAGATGCACGCCGGCGGCTACACGCGCCGCCATCCGCAGGTGCCGGATGCCCTGCGCGGCAGTTTTCGGGGTCTCGCCGAGCCGGCGCCGGTCGCGTACCTGGCCGATCTTGGCGTGACCGCGGTCGAGTTGCTGCCGGTTCATGCGCACCTGGACGAACGGCGCCTGGTCGATGCGGGCCTCAGTAACTACTGGGGCTACAACTCGATCGGCTTTTTTGCCCCGGACAACCGCTTCCTGACCCGGCCGGACCTGGGCGAATTTCGCCTGCTGGCGCGCACGCTGCACGACGCCGGCATCGAACTGCTGCTGGACGTGGTCTACAACCACACCGGTGAGGGCAGCGAGCTGGGGCCGACGCTCAGTTTCCGCGGCATCGACAACGCCAGTTACTACCATCTGAATCCGCAGGTGCCGCGCCACACGCGGGACTTCACCGGCTGCGGTAACAGCCTGAATCTGGCCCAGCCGCGGGTGCTGCAACTGGTGCTCGACTCGCTGCGCTACTGGGTGCAGCAGATGGGCGTGGACGGCTTTCGCTTCGACCTGGCCACCACGCTGGCGCGCGAGGGCTTGGACGGCGGTTTCGATCCGGGCAGCGGCTTTTTCGATGCCGTGCGTCAGGATCCGGTGCTGGCCGGCGTCAAGCTGATCGCCGAGCCCTGGGATCTGGGTCCGGGCGGCTACCGGCTGGGCGGATTTCCAGCCGGCTGGGGCGAATGGAATGACCAGTACCGCGACACGGTGCGCCGCTTCTGGCGCGGCGACACGGGGCAGGTAGCGACGCTCGCCTCACGCCTGACAGGCTCCAGCGACATCTTTCCGAATCACGGCCGCCGGCCGACCGCCAGCATCAACTTCTTGACCGCCCACGACGGCTTCACCCTGTGCGACCTGGTGTCCTTCGAGCACAAGCACAACGCCGCCAACGGCGAGCAAAACCGCGACGGCACCGACAGCAACTTCAGCTGGAACTGCGGCGTGGAGGGGGCGACCGACGATCCGGTCATCGGGGCGCTGCGTCAGCAGCAGATGCGAAATCTGCTGGCGACGCTGCTGCTGTCGCAGGGCACGCCGATGCTGCTGGCCGGTGACGAGTTCGGCCACAGCCAGGGCGGCAACAACAACGCCTACTGTCAGGACAACGCCATCAGCTGGCTGGACTGGGCGCGGCTGGGGCAGGAAGAAGGGGCCGCCTTGCAGCACTACCTGCGGCGCCTGCTCAAGCTGCGACATCGGCATGGCGTGTTTCGGCGTGACCGTTTCTTCACCGGGCGGCCGATCGATGCCAGTGGCCGCAAGGACATCGTGTGGCTGAACGC
The DNA here is from genome assembly GCF_014359565.1 of Immundisolibacter sp. Lineage (NCBI taxonomy): Bacteria > Pseudomonadati > Pseudomonadota > Gammaproteobacteria > Immundisolibacterales > Immundisolibacteraceae > Immundisolibacter > Immundisolibacter sp. The sequence goes on from NZ_JACIZD010000007.1 coordinate 91,863, forward strand.
CGACGGCAGTGAAAAAGCCCAACAAGACTGGCAGGCCGAGCCGCACCTGCTGGCCTTCGTTCTGGACGGCGAGGCAGGCATGGAGCACCTGGGGCCGCAGGGCCAGTCGCAGCGCGACGACAGTTACCTGGTCGTTCTGCATGCCGGTGCCGAGGCGACCGTGTTTCTAATGCCGCCAGCCGGGCTCGGCGCGTCCTGGCGGCGCGTGTTCGACACCTGTGCCGCCGACGGCCGTGGTGACGGATTGACCCTGCCGGCCGGTGGCGAGTGCAGCCTGTCGCCACGCTGCGTGCAGGTGTTCGAGCGGCTCGGCGAGTCATGACCGGGGACGTCGCTGTCCCGCTGGCCTTCGAGCTGGACGGCCGGCGGCTCGATTGCCGCGTGCTGCGCGCCCGGCGGCGTACCTATGCGCTGCGCGTGAGCGCCGATGGCGTGCTCGAACTGCGCGTGCCGCTGCGCCTGCCGGCGCATCTGTTGCCGGACATCCTGCATCGCCACCGGCGCTGGATCGCCGGCCAGCTCGAACGCCGCGCTCGCCGCGCGACCGCCGCGCCGGACTTCGGCCACGGCAGCCCGCAGCGGTATATGGGGCGCAGCTATCCCCTGCAACTGGCGGCCGGCCCTGCGCATGTGCGGTTGCTGGACGAGTGCTTGCAGGTGTCGGTGCCGGCGCCGGACCACGCGCCGACGGTCAGCGGGGCGCTCGATGGCTGGTACCGCCGCCAGGCGCAGGCCCTGCTGCCGCCACGGCTCGCGAGCTTGGCGAGCACCTTGCCCTGGCTGTCAGGGCGGTCCCTGCCACCGCCGCGGGTGGTGCGTCTGCGCGCGCGCTGGGGCAGCTGCGCAGCCGACGGTCGCATCACGCTGAACCTGGGCCTGGTGCTTCTGGAGCAGCCGCTGATCGACTACGTGCTGCTGCACGAGCTGTGTCATCTGCGGGAAATGAACCACGGGCCGCGGTTTTACGTCCTGCTGGCGGCCGCGCTGCCGGACCATCGCGAACGTCAGGCGGCGCTGCGCCAAGAGCGCCCATGGCGGCCTTTGCCGGCCTGATCCGGACCGAACAGCCGGGCTGGAACGCGCATCGGTTGTGCTATAAAACAACGCGCCTCGGCCCACTTGGCGTCCGTCGCACGGGGTTCCGAACAGCCCGGCGCGCCTCGACGTGGGCAGGGCCGGCCGCGTGAACCTCCAGCCTGATGATTTCACTTGCGTGCCGCGCGCAACCGCAGTTCGGACAGGATATCGAACGGGTGGGCGTGTCGGCTTGCCCGTGGCGTTGCCCGAATTCCCCCAGCCACAGACCAAGAACAGCTTCCATGCCAGCTTTGCGCCCGCTTGTCCGGACCGTGCCCGCGGTTCTTGTGTTCGCCTTTACCCTGACTGCCTGCGGCAAACAGGAGCAGGCGGCCGTCAAACCGCCCGGCATTCTCGTGACCACCACGCAGGTCGGCATGGCGTCGGTGGAGACGCTGGAACACAGCGTCGGCCAGATCGAGAGCCTGGTCGATCCGGTGGTGGCGGCTGAGGTTGCCGGGCGCGTGCTCAGCGTCAAGGCCGAGGTGGGCGACGAGGTGCGCAAGGGACAGACCCTGATCGAGCTCGACAGCGAGGATTACCGCCTGCGGCAGGGTTCGGCGCAGGCCGAGATCGGCCGCCTGGCGGCCCTGATCGCCCAGCAGGAGCGCCTGGTCGAGCGCTACGAGACCCTCGCGAAGAGCGATTTTTTTGCCAAGAACGCGCTCGATGATGCTCGCGCACAGCTGCAGGCCCTGCGCAGCCAGCGGGCCGCCGCGCAGGCGCAGCTGTCGGAAGCCACGCGCAATCTGGCGCGTGGCCGGGTGACGGCGCCCATCGATGGCGCGGTGTCGGCGCGCATGGTCAACGTTGGAGATTACGTTGCCGTGGGGGAGCCGATCGTGCGCCTGAGCACCGATCGCCTGCTGCGCGTGGCCCTGCCGTACCCGGAGGCGCTGGCCGATGTGCTCGAGCCCGGCCTGCCGGTGCGCCTGCGCTCGCCCTCGGCACCGGACACGGTGGTCGAGGCAGTCATCAGCGAGATCCGCCCCACCGTCGGCCAGGACAATCGCGCCTTGCTGGTGCTGGTCGACCTGCCCAACCCGGGCGGCTGGAAGGCCGGTGCCAGTGTCGATGGCGAGGTCATTCTCGGTCGTCGGGAGCGGGCGATGACGGTGCCTGAAACCGCCGTGGTGCTGCGCCCCGCCGGGCCGACCGTGTACGTGATCGAGGGCGACAAGGCGCGCGCCGTCGCGGTCAAGCCCGGCGTGTACCGCGCCGGCACGGTGGAGATACTGTCCGGGCTGGAGGCCGGCGTCCGGGTGGCGGTGGACGGCGCCGGCTTTCTGACCGACGGTGCAGCAGTGCGGGTGCAGGAAGGTGGCGCATGAGTCTGCCGGAACTTTCCATCAACCGGCATGTACTGGCGTACATGCTGAGCGGCGTGATCGTGCTGTTTGGCATCGTCGCCTACCGTGCGCTGGGCGTGGACCGCTTTCCGCAAATCGATTTCCCGATCGTGTCGGTGACCACCACCCAGCCGGGCGCCAACCCGGAGGTCATCGACGCCAGCATCACCAACATCATCGAGCGCCAGGTCAACAGCGTGCCCGGCATCGACTACATCCAGTCCAGTTCCACGCCCGGCGTGTCGCAGGTGACCATCACCTTCAAGCTGGAAAAGGACATCGACGTCGCCTTCCAGGAGGTGCAGTCCAAGGTCAGCCAGGTGGTGGCCAACCTGCCGGATGACGCCGACCCGCCGGTGGTGGCCAAGGTGGAGGCCGACGCCACACCGATCCTGTGGCTGCACATCCTGGGCGATCGCACGCTGCAGCAGCTGAACACCTTCGTCACCAACACGCTGCGCCGGCAGATCGAGACCATCGATGGCGTCGGCGACATCCGCATCGGCGGCCTGCGGCCGCGCAACATCCGCGTCGAGGTTCACCCGGAGCGCCTGAGCGCGCACGGCCTGACGGTGCAGGACGTGCTGGACGCGTTTCGCAACGAGCATCTGCTGCTGCCCGGTGGCTTCGTCACCTCGCGCACGCAGGAGCGGTTGCTGAAGCTCGACATCGAGTACCACAGCCCGCGCGAGCTGCAGAACATGGTGATCGGCTACCGGGACGGCGCCGAAATCCGCCTGTCGCAGGTGGCCGACGTCATCGACGGCATGGCCGATTACCGGCGTCTGGCGCGGCGCGACGGGCAGTCCGTGGTCGGCATGGGCATCGTCAAGGTGACCGGCGCCAACACCGTGGCCATCGTCGACGAGGTCCAGCAGCGCCTGAAAACGGAAATCGTCCCGCAGCTGCCGGCCGGCATCCAGATTCTTCAGGGCACCGACAACTCGATCTTCATCGTCGAGATGGTCGATGCGCTCAAGGAGCATCTGATCTCCGGCACGCTGCTGGCCGGGGCCGTGGTGCTGCTGTTCCTGCGCAGCTTCCGGGCCACGATCATCATCGCCGCCGCCATTCCGGTGTCGCTGCTGGGCGCCATCGCGGTGATGTACTTTCTGGACTACACCTTCAATTCCATGACACTGCTGGCGCTGCTGCTGCTGGTCGGCGTGGTGGTGGACGATGCCATCGTGGTGCTGGAGAACATCCACCGCCATCGCGAGCACATCGACCCGGACCCGCGCAGCGCAGCCATCGAGGGCACCAAACAGGTGATGTTCGCGGTGCTGGCCGCCACGCTGTCGCTGGTCGCCATCTTCGTGCCGGTGGTGTTCATGGGCGGCATGATCGGGCGTTTCTTCAGCTCGTTCTCGGTGGTGGTGGTGTTCGGCGTGCTGGTGTCCTGGTTCGTGTCGCTGACGCTGACGCCCATGCTGTGTTCCCGCTACCTGGACGTGAGCCAGCGCCACGGCCGTCTTTACGGGGCGTTTGGCCGCCTTTTCGAGGCCATGGACCGTTTCTACCGGCGTGTGCTGAATGCCGGCCTGCGCTGGCGTTGGGGGGTGGTGGCGGCAACCCTGATGGTGGTGGCCAGCAGCGGCTATTTTTTCGGCGCCATCGGCAAGGAGTTCGTGCCGGTGGAGGACGAGAGCCGCTTCATGGTGATCTTCAAGACCCCGCTCGGGTCGAGCGTCGAGTACACCAACTCGCGCCTGCAGATGATCGAGCAGGTGCTGGAGGCCGACCCGACGGTGCTGTACACCTTCGGCGCCATTGGCCTGTTCACGACCGCGCAGGCCAACGAGGGCATGATTTTCGTCACCATCACGCCGCGCGACGAGCGCGACATCAGCCAGCATGAGGTCATCGCCCGCCTGCGCCCGCAGCTGGCCAGCCTGCCCGGCGTGCGCGCCTTTGCCGTGCCGACACCGGCCATCGGCGGCCAGCGCGGCGAGACCCTGCAGTTTGCGGTGCGCGGCCCGAACCTCACGCGGGTCGGCGAGTACGCGGTGCAGATGCGCGAACGCCTGATGCAGATGCCCGGCTTCGGTTTCATCGACCTGGACCTGTTGCTGGACATGCCGCAGCTGCGTCTCGAGATCGACCGTACGCGCACGGCGGCGCTGGGCCTGTCCAGTCGCGACGTGGCGATGGCCGCCAACGTGCTGGCCGGTGGCATGGACATCGCCAAGTGGAACGACGATCCGGGCGACGGTGAGCGTTACGACGTGCGCCTGAAGGCGCCCGACGGGACCTTCGAAACGCCCGATGACCTGCGCAAGATTTTCCTGCGCGCCGGCAACGGCGAGCTGGTGCGCCTGGACACTGTGGCCCGCTTCGTGGAGAAGCCCGGCCCGGCGCGCATCGACCGCTTCGACCTGCAGTACGCGGCGCGTTTCTACAACAACCCCGAAATGCCCCTGAACGTGGCAGTCGAGAAGGTGCAGGGCGTCGCCGCCGAGGTGTTGCCGCTGGGTTATTCGATCAAGCTGCTGGGCTCGGCGCGCGAGTTCAGCCAGACCATGGGTTTCGTCGCCACCGCCTTCGTGCTGGCGCTGGTGATGCTGTACATGGTGCTGGCCAGCCAGTTCGATTCCTTTCTGCAGCCGCTGATCATCATGGTGGCCCAGCCGCTGGCGATGGTCGGCGGCCTGGCGGCGCTGTGGCTGGCCGGCCATACGCTGAACATCTATTCGATGATCGGTCTGGTGCTGCTGGTGGGTCTGGTGGCCAAGAACTCCATCCTGCTGGTGGACCTGACCAACCAGCTGCGCGACGAGGGCAAGAGCATCGCCGAGGCCCTGCGCGAGGCCTGTCCGGTGCGCCTGCGCCCGGTGCTGATGACCTCGCTGACGGTGATCCTGGCCATGCTGCCGGCGGCCTTCGGCGTCGGTGCCGGCTCGGACACCAACGGCCCGCTGGCGGTGGCGGTGATCGGCGGCATGGTGTCCTCGACCCTGCTCACGCTGGTGGTGGTGCCGGTGGTGTACTCGCTGGTCGAGAACGGCGTGCTGCGGCTGCGCGCGCGTCGAGCGGCTGGCCATCCCGTGTCGGCATGAGCCATCAGCCGCCACCGCCGGCGACCGAGCAGCGGGAAAAGCCGCTGCCGGAGCAGCATCCGAAGCCGGCGTCCGAGGATCCGGCCGCACCGCAGCGCGTGCAGGCCATCCTGGACAGTCCAAGCTACCGCATCGCCGACCAGGATCCGGATTTCCTGAGCCAGGAGGACACCCGCGGCCTGCGCCTGCACGTCGACTACCTGAAGCCGGAACTGCTGTTGCGCGAGCACGGCATACGTCACACGATCGTGGTGTTCGGCGGCACCCGCATCAGCGAACCGGCGGTGGCCGAACGGGATGTCGAGGCCTGCCGCGCCGCGCTGGCGGCCGAGCCGGGCAACACGGCGCTGGCCGAGCAGCTGGCGGTGGCGAAGCGGCGTGCCGCCAAGAGTCATTACTACGACGTAGCGCGCGAGCTGGGGCGCCTGGTCGGCTGTGCCGGTGACGGGCCGCAGGACTGCCGGGTGGTGGTGATGACCGGTGGCGGGCCGGGCATCATGGAGGCGGCCAACCGCGGCACCTTCGACGTGGGCGCCAAGTCGGTCGGCCTGAACATCAGCCTGCCGCGCGAGCAGTACCCGAACCCGTACATCACGCCGCAGCTGTGTTTTCGTTTCCACTACTTCGCGTTGCGCAAGCTGCATTTCATGCAACGGGCGCGGGCGCTGGTGGCCTTTCCGGGCGGCTATGGCACGTTTGACGAGCTGTTCGAGACCCTGACGCTGATCCAGACGCGCAAGATCCATCCGGTGCCGGTGGTGCTGGTCGGGGAGAGCTACTGGCGGCGGGCGGTCGATTTCGACTTTCTGGTCGACGAGGGCGTCATCGATCCCGAAGACCGGGAGCTTTTCTGGTACGCGGAAACCGCGCAGGACATCTGGGACAGCATCCAGCGCTGGCACGAGGCCAACGGCGGCAGCCTGTTTCCCTGCGCCTGAGTCGTGCCCGGTACGGTACCGTGCCGCTGGCGCCGTTCAGCCCGATGCGGACTTGCCGATGCGTTTCGGCAAGCCTCTGCGGTAGGACCACCAGACCACTGCGGTGAGGATCAGGATGCCGATGCTCAGCGCCCGCCGAGAATTTCCGCGATCACGCTCTTGACCTGCAGCAGCGAGATCACCGCCAGCAGCATTTGAATGATGGTCTCGCCGCCCTTGCGCTGGTGTTCGCGCACGATCTCGATCTGGTTTTTCAGCTGATCCAGCTTCGCCAGCACGGCCGTGCGCCGGGCATTCGAACCGCGGCACAGGTCGCCGGCATCGAACAGGGACCGTTCGGTGACGTAGTTGAAAACATTCGGCAGATACAGCGCGTTGAGATGACTGTCGGCGTCGAAATGGGCGTCCTCGAGGGCGCCGAGTCGGGCACCATGATCGGCCAGCGCCGCGCTGATGCCGCGCTCGGCCCAGTCCACCAGCGCTTCGTTGTAGATCAACGCCGCATGGGGCAGGATCAGGTACGGGCTGATGCCGATGCTGTTCCAACACTCGCGCATGCCGCGGTCGTCATCGGCGATGCTGATCAGCGTGCGGCGGTGAATGCGCAGGAACGACGAAGACGCGGCGAAGGTCGGCTCCAGCGTGTCGAGCGCCTCCTCGTCGTCGATTTTTTCGAAATCGAAGATGCCGGTGACGATGCCGCAGTAGGCCATGATCTGCCGCCGCTGTGGGCAGTCGTCGCGCATCCAGGCTTTGAGCCGTTGTGCAGCCTCGTCGCCGTCCGCTTCACGGGCGCTGCGCAGGGTGTCGAACACGTTCGGCCGCCGCGGTTCGTCGGTCTTGGCTGCGGCGTCGCCGTCGTCGTTGCCGATCAGCAGCTGCAGCGTTCCGCATTTCAGCTCGGGATCGTCGTTCGCCTGCAGTGGCAGCCCGAGGCGCCGCGGCAGTTCCGAGACCAGGCAGCCGGCCGAGTCGGCATCGTCCAAGCGGAACCGGATCTGCTCACGCAGGCCGGTGCGTTCCGTGCGGCCGTCGTACAGGTGGATCAGCATGATCAGGTCGTATTCGCTGAAGGTCTCGCCCTCGGGCGGGGTGATCACCAGATGCCAGATGCGTCGGCCGCAGGCCGCAAAACGCGTCGAACTGACCAGCAGCTCCGCCCGGCGCAATGGCGCCTCGATGCGCAGCTGCGGGGCACGGCCTTCGGAGTGGTAGGTGAACTGTTCCGGGTATTCGATCAGGATCGGCCGCCGCTGGGGATGCGCCGCGGGCACCGCTTCGATGCTGCTGCCGAACGGCGGAGGATCCTGGAAGCGGTAGGCCAGCAGGTCCAGTTCCATCGACTGGAACACACTGCCGGACGGGTAGACGAACGGCGATGTCGGCGACGCCGGGTTCTCGACGAAATGCAGGCACACCGCTGCCATTGCGATGTTCAGTGTGGGGTTGTCCGGTCCCGGTGCTTGGCTTAGGTCTGGCATCGTTTGCTCGCTGGGCGGTGGCTGACGCGCGGACTGTTGCGACGCGCGGGCACTACCGGGCGGCGACCGGCACGGCGCAATCGGCGCGCTCGGTCAGCGCCCGTTCCATGGCGCGAAAATCGGCATCCGACGCCGGATCCGTGATTCCAAGCGCCCGATAGAACTCGTGCAGAAACCCTTGCACCACGGCCCCCGGGACGGCGCCGGAGGGCGGATGGAACACCAGCAGCAGCAGGTGCCGGCAAGGTCCGCTGCCGCCCTCGAGCGCCGGTTGCACGTACGGCACATCGATCCGCCGCGCGCCCAGTCGCGCCAGCGCCGTCAGGCGTTCACGGGGCGGCATGGCGTTGCCATCCGGGCCGACCTGGTCCGGGTCTTCGGCTTCGGCGAACACGCCGCGCAGGGAGCTGCCATGGGCCTGGGCTTCCTGCTGCAGCCGGGCCAGTGCGCCCTGCACGAGCCGCCGGGCCAGGCCACGGCGGCGCGAGTCGGCCGCGATCACCAGATAGGTCAGCAGACCGCAGCGGCTGTCGCGGTAATACTCGAACGCGATACCGCCGAGCAGGTTTCGGCCCGGCTCGTCGACGGCGACCAGCAGGTGCATGCGCGGCTGCGGCGCGGGCAGCTCGCCATACAGCCGGGGGGGCCACTGTGCCGGGTCCTCGCGCTCGGCAGGATCGGTGAAGGTGCGCCGATACAAATCCTCGAAGGCGGCCAGCAATGCCGGATTCGGATGCTCGCGCAGATCGATCAGGTATGGGTCGGGCATGGTGTCGCGCGGTAGCAGGAAGGTTTCTGTCGCGACGGCCCGGTCGCGGGGCGTGATGGGCTCAGCATCGGAGCGGGATCAGCTTGGCGCCGGCGCCGGCCAGTCGCCGCCGAGTGCCTTGTGCAGCGTTGCGGCGGCCACGCGCGCATCGCGCGCGGCGGTGGTCAGGTCCAGCTGCGCCGTAAGCAGGCTGCGGTCGGCATCCAGCACATCCAGATATAGCCCCCGGCCGCTCAGGTACTGCAGGCTGGCCAGCTCGCGCGCCCGGGTCAGCGCCGCGACGGCATCGGTCTGCGCCCGCTCGCGCAGCTGCGCCTCGCGCAGGGAGGTCAGCGCGTCGCGTACTTCACGAAACGCGGTCTGCACCGTCTGCCGGTACAGCGCCTGCGACTGCGCGCGCCGGGCCTGCGCGCCGGCCACCTGGGCCTCGGCGCGGCCAAAGTCGAGCAGCGGCGCCACCAGGGAACTGCCGAGCGACCAGCTGGCCGCCGGGCCGCTGAAAAGATCGCCCACGCGCAGCGCGTCCGAGCCGATCAGCGCGGTCAGGTTGATGCGTGGGAACCACAGGGCACGCGCGGCGCCGATATCGGCATCGGCTGCGCGCAGCGCGGCCTGCGCGGCGCGGATGTCGGGCCGGCGCTCGAGCAGCTGCGCCGGCAGCACGCCGGGAAACTCGCCGGGCAGCTCCAGGGTCGCGAACTGGCCGGGCGGCGGCTGCTGGTCGAACAGCGCCTGTGGCGAGGCGCCGCTGAGCACTGCCAGCGCCGTCTGTGTCCGGCCGAGGTTCTCGCGCAGGCTGGCGGCCTGGGCGCGGGCAGCGGCCAGCGCTGCTTCGGCCTGGCGCAGCGTCAGTTCCGTGTCGGCGCCAAGACGCAGCCGCGCGCGTTGCAGGCGCAGCGCCTCCTGGCGGGACAGCACGGTGGCGTCGGTGATGGCCAGTTGGCGTTCGGTCGCACGCAGGTCGAGGTAGGCGCTGACCACGTCGGTCATCACCGTCAGGCGCAGCGCGTCGGCGGTGTAGGTGGATTCGAGCAGGCGCGCACGGGCGGCGTCGGTCGCGCTGCGCAGGCGGCCGAACAGGTCCAGTTCGTAGCCGAGCACGCCCGCCACGCTGTAAAACTCGCGCACGCCGGCGCTGCCAAGACTGTCGTTGCCGTTGCCGCTGGCGCTGCGCTGGCGGGACGCATCGGCCTGCGCGTCGAGTGTGGGCCACTGCTCGGCGCGGCTGGCGCCAAGCTGCGCCCGCGCTTCCTCGATGCGCGCGGCGGCCAGCGCCAGATCGAGGTTGTATTCGAGCGCCTGCGCCACCAGCGCATCGAGCGCCGGGTCGCCGAACCGTCGCCACCAGTCGGCCATGGGCGGGGCTGCATCCTGGCCGATGACCGGATCGTTCCAGCCGGCGGGCAGGGCGATTGCCGGCGGCGGTTCGTGCGGCGCCAGCGAACAGCCGGTCAAGGCCGCTGCCAACAGCAGCAGCGTCGCGTGTCGTGGTCGGAGCGGCACGGTGTCTGGACCCTGCTGTCGCGTCAGGCGTGCCCGAGCACGCTGCGCTGGCGCGCATAGGCGAAATACAGCACCACGCCGATCAGCATCCAGATCACGAAGCGCCACAGCGTCACAGCCTCCAGACTGGCAATCAGATAACCACACGACAGGATGGCCAGGATCGGCACCCACGGCATGAACGGCGTGCGAAACGGCCGCTGCAGGTCCGGTTGGGCGCGGCGCAGATACAGCACCGCCACCGACACCATGATGAAGGCCGCCAGTGTGCCGACGTTGACCAGCGACGCCACTTCGTGAATCGGCAGCATGCCGGCGGCGATGGCGATCACCAGGCCGGTGGCCAGGATGGTGCGCGCCGGCGTGCGCGTGCGCGGGTGCACGGTGGAGAAGACCTTGGGCAGCAGACCGTCGCGGGACATGGCGTAGAACACGCGCGTCTGGCCGTACATCATCACCAGCAGCACCGAGGTCAGGCCGGCCACCGCACCGATGGCCGTGGCACCGGCGGCAAAGCGCTCGCCGACCCGGGACAGGGCAAAGGCAATCGGGTCCGATACGTTCAGCGAGGTGTACGGCGCGATGCCGGTCAGCACCACGGTGACGGCGATGTAGATCAGCGTGCACAGGACCAGTGAGGCGATGATGCCGATCGGCATGTCCCGCTGCGGATTTTTTGCTTCCTCGGCGGCGGTCGATACGGCATCGAAGCCGATGTAGGCGAAAAAGATCAAGCCGGCGCCGGCCATGACGCCCTCCCAGCCAAACGGCATGAACGGCTGCCAGTTGGCCGGCTCTACGTGCGGCACGGCGGCGTACAGGAAAATGCCGATCACGGCCAGCTTGAGCACCACGATCAGGCCGTTGGCCAGGCTGGTCTGGCGCACGCCCAGCGCCAGCAGACCGCTGATCAGCAGCATCACGCCGAAGGCCGGCAGGTTGATGTAGCCGCCCTGCATCGGGCCGCCGACCAGCTCCGCTGGCAGCGTGATGCCAAGCCCGGCCAGCAGGCGCAGGAAATAGCCGGACCAGCCGATCGCCACCGTGGCGCAGGCCAGTGCGTATTCCAGGATCAGGTCCCAACCGATGATCCACGCCGGCAACTCGCCCAGCGTGACGTAGGTGTAGGTGTAGGCGCTGCCCGACAGCGGCACCGTGGAGGCGAATTCGGCATACACCAGCGCCGCGAAGGCGCAGGCGACCGCGCCCATCACGAACGACAGCGACAGCGCCGGCCCGGCCTTGGTGGCGGCCGCCACGCCGGTGAGCACGAAAATGCCCGCGCCGATGATGGCGCCGATGCCCAGCAGCGTCAGGTCCAGCCCCGACAGGCTGCGTGCCAGGCCATGCTCGCCATTGACGAGCGCGGCGCTGATGGGTTTCTTGCGCGTCAGGCCCTGCGTCATCGTGTGTGCTCCCTGGCGGTACAGGCAAAACCCTATGATTCAGGACTTGTCCGGCAAAGGAAAGCACCGGTGTTCCCGATGGGGCGCTGAATGAATCCATCCTGGATTTTTCAGCGTCCGCCATCTGGAGAAACCTGGTAGCGCAGCTTTGCGGCGCGATATCGCCCGGCACAGCTGGGCTCCTTGGGCGATGATCGCCCGGCACAGCCGGGCTTCCACAGTTTTCCAGTGGCTCACAAAACCCATGTGTGCAGCCACTGATTCTGGCGGTGCGTCCCTGCACCGTGGAAAACGCCGGGCGCCCCGGCGTTTCCCTATAATCCCCGGCCCATTCAGCGCGAGACCCCCCCATGACCTACTGCGTCGGCGTCAAGGTCAACGCCGGCCTGGTGTTCGCATCCGACTCGCGCACCAATGCCGGCGTCGACCAGGTCAGCACCTACAGCAAGATGCATGTGTTCGAGCGGCCCGGCGAGCGGGTGTTCGTGGTGCTCAGTGCCGGCAACCTGGCCACCAGCCAGGCGGTGATCCACCGCCTGCGGCGCGAGTTCAAGGACCCGGCCGGCGTCGGTCTGGGCGCCGTCGCCGACGTCTTCGAGGCCGCCGAGCATCTGGGCGACGTGAGCTACTGCGTCCAGAAGGAACACGCGGATGCGCTCGAGCGCAGCGGCGTGAGCGCCGAGGCAAGCTTCATCATCGGCGGTGAGGTGGCGGGCGCCGGCCACGAAATCTGTCTGGTCTACCCGCAGGGCAACTACATCAGCGCCACCCCGGAAACGCCGTATCTGCAGATCGGCGAGACCAAGTACGGCAAGCCGATCCTGGACCGCATCATCGCCGCCGACACCACGCTCGACGACGCGGCCCGCTGCGCGCTGGTGTCGCTGGACTCGACCATCCGCGCCAACATCTCGGTCGGACCGCCGCTGGATGTGGCCATCTGCGCGGCCGGTGAGCTGCGCGTCAGCCGGCGCCTGACTCTGGCCGGCGACTCGCCGCTGTACATGGGCGTCCAGCAGGGCTGGAACGAGGGCCTGAAACGGGCCTTCCTGGAGCTGCCGCGCTTCGAGTGGGAGCTGGGCGCGACCTGAGCCGAAACTGCGGCACTGCTGCGGGCAGCACGGGGCTGCGATTTCAGGCACGGGTGCGGTGACGGGTGCCACCTCACCGAGCAGAAGGGATTTGGACCTGGCTTGCCGGCCGGCGTGTTGCTGCCGGCCCCGTGAGTCGTGGTGACCTGGCGAAGCCGGTTGTTGGATTTCGCGCTTCTCCAGCGTGGGAGGCCCGCCCTCGGGCCGAATGGGTGGCCCGAGGATTCGCGGCGGGGGCGCCGCTCCCACGATGGGGCCGTTTTCACAATGGCGCCGCCGCCACGGGGCGGCGAGGGCCAACACTCCAAGGTGCGGCGTCAGCCGCCCTGGGCGATCCGCTCGCGCAGGCGCGCCAAATCCTCGGGCGTGTCCACGCCGACCGGCGCCGGCGCGCAGGCCTCGGCCACGTGGATGCTGGCGCCGTTCCACAGCGCGCGCAGCTGTTCCAGCATTTCCGTGCTTTCGATGGCAGCCGGCGGCCAGTGCACGAAGGCGCGCAGGAAGCCCACGCGATACGCGTAGATGCCGATGTGCCGCTGCCAGCCGGGGACCGCGTCGGCCAGATGTTCCGCTTCCGGCATGCCGTCGCGCGGCTGCGGAATCAGCGCCCGGCTGAAGTAAAGCGCATAGCCCTCGCGGTCGCAGACCACCTTCACCACGTGCGGGCTGGCGAGCTCCGACAGCGTCAGGATGCGCTGGCTCAGGGTGGCCATGTCGGCGGCCGGATGCGCGGCCAGATTGGCGGCCACCTGGCGGATCAGCGGCGGCGGCATCAGCGGCTCGTCGCCCTGCACGTTCACCACCAGGGCATCGTCCGGCAGGCCAAGCTGGTGGGCCGCGTCGGCGATGCGATCGGTGCCGCTGCGGTGCTCGGGCGAGGTCATCACGACTTCGGCGCCAAAGGCCTGCGCGGCGCCTTCGATGCGGGCATCGTCGGTCGCCACCACCACCCGCGCCGCGCCGCTGGCCAGCGCGCGCTCGTGAACCCACTGCAGCAGCGGCCGGCCGCCCAGGTCCGCCAGCGGCTTGCCCGGCAGGCGCGTGGCCTCGTAACGGGCCGGGATGATGACCGTGAAGTCCATGCGCGGGCCTACAGCTCGAGCTCGGCCGGAATCTGGCGCGCCTCGTCGATCAGCATCACCGGAATGTCGTCGACGATGGCGTAGGCCAGGCGATCGACCTTGCAGATCAGCTCCTGCGCCTTGGCGTCATACACCAACGGGCCCTTGCACAGCGGACAGACCAGGATGTCGAGCAATTTCTTGTCCATGGCCGAGTTTCTCCAGCAGGCGGGCGGCGAAGGCATCATCGAGCCGGACGTCGAAATCCAGCGCGTAGCAGCGCGAATGGGCGAACGGCTGGCATTTTACGGCATCCTTTCCGGTCATCACGACCGCCAGATCGTCGCCAAAATCCAGCGTCTGTGCGCGCAAGACGGCGTGGTCCGGCTGCGGATGCTCGATCACCGTCATGCCGAGGCGGCGCAGCTGATCGAAGAATCCGCCCGGCGCGGCGATGCCGGCGATGGCGTGCACCGTCCGCCCGGCGAAGGTGGCCGGCTCGAACAGCGCGCCGTTTTGCAGGCGCCGCAGGCGAAAGTTGACGAAGCGCATGCGGGTCTCGCCGGCGGCACCGTCGCCCTTGACCACCACGAAGTCCGCCTCGGCCAGGCGCGAGCGCGGCTCCCGCAGCGGCCCGGCCGGCAGCGGCAGGCCATTGCCGAACCGTCGCTGGCCGTCGACCAGCACGATTTCGATGTCCCGCCGCAGGCGGTAATGCTGCAGGCCGTCGTCACACACCAGCACATCGGCGCCGTCGGCGATGGCGCGGCGCCCGGCGCGGGCGCGGTCGGCGTCCACGTACACCGGCACGCCGGTGACCTGCGCCAGCAGCAGCGGCTCGTCGCCGCAGTCGGCGGCGCCCAGCGACGCATCCACGCGCAGCGGCCGCGGGCCCCTGCGGGCGCCGTAACCCCGGCTCAGAACCGCCGGCCGGTAGCCGTGGTCCTGCAGCAGCTGCACCAGCCACTGCGTGAACGGCGTCTTGCCGTTGCCGCCGACGCCGATGTTGCCGACCACGATCACCGGCACCGGCAGGCGCGTGCGCGGCAGCAGACCGCGCCGATAAAGACCCCGGCGCAGCGCCACCGCGACGCCGAACAGGGCCGCCGGCGCCAGCAGCAGCGGGAACGGCGGCAGCCACAGACACCAGCGCCGCTGCCAGCTGCGCTCGATCAGGCGCCGGGTGAGTCCATTCACGCAGGCAGCTCGCCGGCGTCGATGCGCTCCAGAAACGCGATGTCCAGCGGCAGCTTGTCGCCCAGCCAGGCGCAGCGCACGGCGTGGTCCCCGGCGTGGCCCAGGCCCGACTCGGGGTGGATCAGGATGTCCAGGCCCTGACGATTGAGCATCAGAAACGGCACCACCTGCCCGAACAGCTCCGGCCCGAAGGCCACCTGATACATCGGCTTGCTGTGCGGGCCGACCGGC
The DNA here is from genome assembly GCF_014359565.1 of Immundisolibacter sp. Lineage (NCBI taxonomy): Bacteria > Pseudomonadati > Pseudomonadota > Gammaproteobacteria > Immundisolibacterales > Immundisolibacteraceae > Immundisolibacter > Immundisolibacter sp. The sequence continues at coordinate 107,022 of NZ_JACIZD010000007.1, forward strand.
TGCTCGCGCCAGCGGCCCATGCGCACCGGGAAGCGGCGCTCCAGTTCCTCGCGCAGCCAGGCCGCCGCCGGGCGCGTGGCGGGGTCGAAATACACGTGCGCGTGGTACTCGGCCGTCGTTTGCGGCAGCACGACTGAAAATTCCTGCATAGCCTCGATCTCCATGCTTTTTCGGTATCGCGATCAGCGCCGCAATCCGCCGCGACGATTATCGGCCACCGGCTATACCATGCGGTTTCCCGTTCTAGAGGAGAAACCCGATGGCCAAGTACACAAGCAAGGAAGCCAAGCAGTGGGCCCGCCAGCACATGGTCGGTTCCACCAACGCCCCGACCACCCCGTTCAAGCCGGATTTCAGCCTGGACGAGGCGGGTCTTGCCTACAACGTCGACAAATATGCCCAGATCGGCCTTTACGGTCTGATGACCGGCGGCAACATGGCCGAGGGCTGGAACATGACCCCGGCCGAGTGGAACCGCTACACGGAAATCTGCGCCAGCGCCAACCGCGGCCGCATGATGCTGACCTCGGTGATTCTGGATCCGTCGCCGTTCACGGTGATCGAGAAGGCCAAATTCCTGGACAAGCTTGGCTACGACCTGATCGAGGTCATCAACCCGGTCATCCAGCTGCGCTCGGATGCCGATCTTTACGGCTACTACAAGTACCTGAACGACCACAGTCCGCTGGCCATCGTGCTCTACCAGACGCCGACCGCCGGCGTGGTGCTCAACCACGGCCTGATCAACCGCCTGGCCGACCTGCCGATGATCGTCGGCATCAAGAACGGCGTCAGCAACCCGGCCGACAGCATCGCCCTGCGCAAGCTGTGCGGCGACCGCATCGTGGTCACCGAGCCGATGGAATCGTTTTATCTGTGGGACCGCATCGTGCACGGCGCCCAGTGCATCTTCGGCACGCTGGAAGTGGTCATGTACGGGCGCAAGCGCAACCGCTTCTTCGAGCTGGTGGAACTGGCCAATGCCGGCAACTTCAACGAGGCGCTGCCCATCTACCGCGAACTCGAACCCATGCGCGATCTGCTGACCGAGGTGTTCATGACGCCGCTGGTCACGCGCAACACCTACGCCCTGGCGCCGATCAAGTACTGGATGGAACTGCTGGGCTTCAGGATGGGCGTGTGCCGCCCGCCGCTGGCGCCGACCTGCGACGAGGCCACCAAGGAGCGCATTCGGGACGCGCTGCTGAGTGCCGGCGCCATTGTCGAGGAAGACCTGAAGGCGGCTTGACGCGCGCGATACTGAAGCCAAGGGCGGGGCGTTCGGCCGCGCCCCCGATCTGTGGTGGTCGTAAAACCGGATGGCGCAAGCTTGCCGTTCATGGCCGCGTCGCACCTGACGTGGTCTGATCCACGACCTTGACGGCTGGTAGTGTCCTGGCGATGGCACACTGGGGCCAATCAAGTGTTTTTTTGGTCACCATCGGAGCGGATGCCGCCGACTCATGAGCGCGCCAGATGACGCCATCGATCCAGCCAGCATCGGGCAGGCGCCGCGCCTGCCGCTGACCCGCTATCGCTTGCATTTACGCGCCGAAACGCCGGTCCGCTTGCCCGCCTACGCCGGTTCGGCCTGGCGCGGAGTGCTGGGGCATGCACTCAAGCGCACGGTCTGCGTGACGCGCGAGCCCACTTGCCCCGGCTGCCTGCTGTACCGCTCCTGCGTTTATCCCTATGTGTTCGAGACGCCGCCGCCGGTGGACGCGGCCAAGCTGCGCAAATACCCGGCGGCGCCGCATCCGTTCGTGGTGGAGCCGTGGCCGGATTGCCGGGACGTGGCCCCGGGCGAGGCGTTTGGCCTCGATCTGGTGCTCCTCGGCCGAAGCCGGGGGCAGTTGCCCTATTTCATCGAGGCGCTGCGGCGGGCCGGCGAGACCGGCGTCGGGTCCGGAGCGTCAACGGGTGCGGGGCACTATGTCCTGGAGGCCGTGGCGCAGCAGTCAGCCGGCGATTGGGTGGAGATTTATCGCCCCGGCGCCGGCCTGGAGGCGATGCATGAACCCACCGCCGCTGCGCCGCCAGCGCCCACGGGCGGCACGCTGCAGATCGGGCTGCTGACGCCGCTGCGGCTGAAGGTCGAGAACGGTCTGGTCACGGCCGACCGGCTGCGGTTTCGGGATTTCTTCTCGCACCTGCTGCGGCGGGTGTCGCTGCTGAGTTACTTCCATACCGACGCGCCGCTGGAGACCGACTTCCGCGGCCTGGTACAGGCGGCGGAACTCATCGACTGGCAGGCCACCGAGCTGCGCTGGCAGGACTGGACGCGTTATTCCTCCCGCCAGGATGCGCTGCTGCAGATGGGTGGCCTGGTGGGGACGCTCACGCTGCCCACGGCAGGCCTGGAGCCGTTCTGGCCCTACCTGTGGCTTGGCCAGTGGACGCATGTCGGCAAGGGTGCGGTGATGGGCCTCGGCCGCTACCGGCTCAGTGCCGCCTGACGCAAGCTTGCCGGGCCGGCAGATGGCAGCGGAGGGGACAGATACTGCGGCCATGGATACCTACGCCCCCGCCCCCGATGCGTGCATCGCCCCTGCGCTGCCGGCGGATTTTCCCCGCCGCGTGCTGCTGGCCGTGACGGGTCTGTCGCCGCAGATCGTCACCGAAACGCTCTACGCGCTGGCCATCCGGGCGGACCCGCCGTGGCTGCCGACCCAGATCCGGCTGCTCACCACCGCCCGCGGCGCCGAGCACGCGCGGCTGAACCTGCTGTCGCAGGAGCCGGGCTGGTTCCACCGCCTGCGGGCCGACTACGGCCTGCCGGACATCCGCTTCGATGCCGAGTGCATCGAGGTCATCCGCGACGGCGCCGGCCAGCCGCTGGAGGACATCCGCAGCCAGGCCGACAACGACGCCACCGCCGATGCGCTGACCGAGGCCGTGCGCGCCCTCACCGCCGACCCCGACTGCGCGCTGCACGTGTCGATCGCCGGCGGGCGCAAGACCATGGGCTATTACCTGGGCTATGCGCTGTCGCTGTTCGGCCGCCCGCAGGACCGGCTGTCGCACGTGCTGGTGTCGCCGCCGTTCGAGTCACACCCGCTGTTCTACTACCCCAGCCCCGGCGAGCGGGTGATCCACACGCTCGGCCCCAGCCCGCAGCCGCTGGACTGCCACCAGGCCGAGGTGACCCTGGCCGAGATCCCCTTCGTGCGCCTGCGCGACGGACTGCCGGACCGTTTGCTGGCCGGGGCCGCGCGCTTTTCCGACACGGTAGCGGCGCTCAATCGGAGCCTGGGCGCGCCGCGCCTGGTCATCGACGTGAACGAAGCGCGCCTTCTCGCCGGCGGCTGCGAGGTGCCGATGCCGCCGGCCGACCTCGCCTTTCTGCTGTGGTTCGCGCGCCGGGCCCGTGCTGGACTCGATGGCTTGCGGCGGCCGTTCGAGACAGGCCCCAATCTCGATTACGCGCGCGAGTACCTCGCCGAGTACGACCGCCTGCGTGGCTTGAATACCGCGGTCGAGGAACGCTACCGGTACGGTCTGTCCGTTCGCGATTTCGACGAGCGCCGCTCGCGCGTCAACGCGGCATTGCGCAACGCCCTGGGCGCACGCGCTGCGGCGCCCTACCTCATAGAGGGCGAGGGCCGGCCGAAGGTCTACCGCCTCGGGCTTGCCCCGCAGGCCATCGAGATCCGGGAGGACTGAGTCATGACCGCGCCGCAAGCTGCGATACCCGATCCGTCCGACATGCAGCCTCCCGATGTCCACGTCTGCCTGGTCTCCGACCAGGCTGCCGCCAACCTGTTGCCGGCGCTCGATCCGACGCTCAAGCCGCAGGCGGTGGTGCTCTTGGTCAGCAGCAAGATGCAACGGCGCGCGGACGATCTGGACGCCGTGCTGCGCGAGACCGGCGTGCGCACCAGCCGGCGCGAGCTGCCCAACGAGCACGATCCCGCTGCCCTCGAAGCCGTCCTGCTGGAGGTGGCGAGCGATCACGAGGGCCGGTCCGTAGCCCTCAACGTCACCGGCGGCACCAAGCTCATGGCCCTGGCGGCGCAGTCGGTGGCCACCGCAGCCAACTGGGCGGTGTTCTACGTGGACGCCGACACCGACGAGGTCATCTGGCTGGCGCCCAAAGCCGGCCGGCAGCGGCTTTCGCAGCAATTGCGCCTGCGCCACTACCTGCGCGGCTATGGCTTCACGCTGCCCGAGGGCACGCCTCGACCTCCCAATGAGCGCGGTTACGATGAGCTGCTGCGCACCCTAGTGACGCAGGCCGGCAACCAGGCGCTGCCGCTCGCGCAACTGAACTGGATCGCCCAGCAAGCCGAGGACAAACGCCGGCTGCAGGTGCAGCTGACCGAAGAGCAGGCCGACAGCCGGGCGCTGGAGGCGCTGCTGCGCGATTTCGAAAAAGCTGGCGCGCTGCGCGTGGAGGCGCGCACGCTCACCTTCGCCAGCGAGGTGGCGCGCGACTTCGTCAAGGGCGGCTGGCTGGAGCGCCACGTGTTCCAGACGCTGGCCGGGCTCAAGGCCGAGCTCGGGGTGCGCGATGACGCGCTGAACCTGCAGGTGGAAGATGCCGATGCCGTCAGGAACGAGCTCGACATCGCCTTTCTGGCCCGCAACCGCCTGTTCGTCATCGAATGCAAGACCGGGCGCATGGACAGCCCCCAGGCACCCAAGGCCAACGACGCCCTGTTCAAACTCGCCGAGAACTGCCGCCGCATCGGGGGTCTCGGCACGCGCGGCATGCTGGTCAGTTATCGGCCGCTGGGCGATGCGGAGCGCCGCCTGGCCAAGGCGCTCAACATCGCGGTGGTCGCCGCTACGGAACTGGCGCAACTGCGGGATGCCATCGGCAAGTGGGTGCGGCGCTGATGCGGCGCCAAGCTTGCGAAATCCGCCCATAACAACCCAATCGTGCATCATTGCCGCCACCATTACCGGACACGGGCATGAAACGACTCGAATACCAACTGCGCTTTCTCACCCCGGCCTTTCTCGGCGATGGCGAGCAAAGTGCCCGCTGGCGCACGCCGCCGCTCAAGCACCTGCTGCGCGAGTGGTGGCGCGTGGTCTGGGCCGCGGAGCACGGTTTTCCGAATGGCGATTCCGCGGTGCAGCAAATGCGCCACGAGGAAGGCCTGCTGTTTGGGCATGCGTGGCTGGAAGATGACACCTGGGAGCGCAATGGCCGACAGGTCGCGACCGCGGCGCGCAAGAGTCTCGTGCGACTGCGGCTGGATTCGTGGGGTTCCGGAAAGCTAAAAAGCTGGCAGGATCTGGAGCAAGGAACGATTTACCATCCCGAGTTGCAAAGAACGCGTTACAAGGTCGGTCCGCACGCTTACCTGGGTTATGGTCCGCTCGATGGCCGCGGTAACACCAAGCTCAGCGAAAAGGCCAATGCTGCCATCCAGGCAAACGAATCCGCCACCTTCGCCATCGCCTTTCCGGCCACGCACCCGCAGCCTGAACTGAAGGAGCTGATCGAGGCCAACGCCCCACGCATCGAACGTGCGCTGTGGCTTATGAACCGCTACGGCACGCTAGGGAAACGCTGATTTATTCCCACGTCTAGGTGGCATGAGACCTTGGTCCTGAGACAATGCGGCCTGGTCCGCAGCGGGGGTGAGCAGACGTCATGCAAACGAGCTTTTCCGATCTCGAGTACGCCGGCAAGAAGAAGCAGACGCGCCGCGAGCGCTTCCTGGCGCAGCTGGAGGCGGTGACGCCGTGG